>JALWQC010000076.1 GCA_027080755.1 Paracoccaceae bacterium | reverse complement strand
ACGTCGCCAGCGCGATCCTCGCGAAATATCAATGGTTTGGGACGCGCCGCACAGGGTGGCCCCCTTTGCCAGCGGCCCGAGCCATTGAGATGAAGCGAGGATCGCGCCCTTCGGGTTTGGCGGATTTGTGCCCTGACTGCGTTGCAAGACCTTGAAATAGAACCACTATTCCTACGGCCTTGCGCCTTGTCAGAACGAAAATCTGCCAAACTGGCGGCGTCTGGTTTTATAGGTCTACGCCCTAGACCCCGCGGGCCATGGCGGCGACGCCGGTGCGGGCGATGTCGCTCAGGCCCAGCGGGCGCATCAGGTTGATGAAGGCGTCGATTTTTTCCGGTGTGCCGGTGATCTCGAAAACGAAGCTTTCCAGCGTGCTGTCCACCACATTGACGCGGAAAATATCGGCCATGCGCATGGCCTCCAGCCGTTTTTCGCCCTTGCCGACCACCTTGATGATCGCCAGTTCCCGCTCGACCGAGTCGCCCTCGACCGTCAGGTCATGCACGGAATGGATCGGCACCATGCGCGCCAGTTGCGCCTTGATCTGTTCGATCACGGCCGGGGTGCCGGTGGTGACGATGGTCACGCGCGACAGGTGGCTTTCGTGGTCGGTTTCGGCCACGGTCAGGCTGTCGATGTTGTAGCCACGGCCGGAAAACAGGCCGATGACGCGGGCCAGAACGCCGGCCTCGTTATCGACCATCACGGCCAGCGTGTGGGTTTCGATCACATCCCCGAGCGGGTTTTTCAGATCATAGGCGCTGTGGCCCGAGGAACCTTTTTTGATATGTAGGGCAGACATGGGACTTCCTTTCTAGTGGCGCAAGCGGGCCGTTTCCGGCAAACGCGGGCGCCCGTCATCAGGGGTATTTTCAACAGTTTCCAGCAGGGCAATCAAGGGGGTGAATTCGGCGGTAAAGGCGGCGCTGTCCTCGGGGGACATCTCATGCCTGTGGCGCCGGCGCAGCCCCTTGTTGAACTGGATATATTTCCGGTCCGCAACCTTGCGGGCAATTTTTTCCGGATCCCCCGCAATCCCCATATGCGCCTGCAGCCGCGCGGCGGTGCGCACGGGGTCAAAGGCGGTTTTTTCATAGGGCAGGGTGATCATATCGGGCAGTTTCAGCCATTCCGCCAGATTGTCGAGCTGTTCGCGGATGGCGTCGAGCGTATCGGGCAGTTCGTGATATTCGCTGAAGGCCTTATGCCCCCTTTTGCGCGCCCGCACCCCGTGATCCAGCATCGACAGCGCCATGTCGCGGGGGTCGCGCAGGCTGATACTGCCGCGCGCCTTGCCGCTTCTGATGGCGTCCTGCACCGCCGGCGAGGGGCGGACATGCGTCTTTACCACCAGCGGATGGCCCAGAGCGGCGGCGATGTCCAGCAGCTCGTCCATCATCGCGTCCTCTATATAGGCGACAAAGTTCACGGAGTGGATTTCCTCTACCAGATGGAAGGGCAGGCGCGGTTGTTTGAAACCTGCGTCCTCCAGCGACAGCCAGGCCAGACGATAGGCCAGCGTGCTGGCGCTTTTGGTCAGGCCGTAGCTGAAATAGACCAGAGGTTTCGGGGGCTTGCAGGACATACCTAAACCAGAGCGCCCCCTTTGCCGGTGATGGCGCTATCGGCGGTGTCGCTGCCCAGAAGCATCTCGTTATGGGCCTTGCCGCTCAAAATCATCGGGTAGAGGTTTTCGTGTTTTTCCACCAGACAATCGAAAATCACCGGCCCGTCATGGTTCAGCATTTCCATGATGGCATCGTCCAGATCGGCCGGATCGGAACAGCGGATGCCCTTGGCGCCGAAGGCCTCGGCCAGTTTGACGAAATCGGGCAGGGATTCCGACCAGCTGTGCGAATAGCGCGAGCCGTGCAGCAGTTCCTGCCACTGGCGCACCATGCCAAGGCGTTCGTTGTTCAGGATGAACTGTTTGGTGCGCAGGTTATACTGCGCTGCCGTGCCCATTTCCTGCATGTTCATCAGCCAGCTGGCCTCGCCCGCGACATTGATAACCAGCGCGTCGGGATGGGCCACCTGCACCCCCATAGAGGCCGGCGTGCCATAGCCCATCGTCCCCAGC
>JALWQC010000075.1 GCA_027080755.1 Paracoccaceae bacterium | reverse complement strand
GATCCAGACCGCCCAGACAGCGGCCGGCGCCGTTCTGGCCGATGCCGACAACATGTCGCTGTATATCTTCGACAAGGACACCCCCGCCGTGTCCAACTGTAATGGCGACTGCGCCGTGAAATGGCCGCCGCTGATCGCCAGCGAGCAGTCGCGCCCGAACGGGGAATTCGGCATCATCATGCGCGCCGACGGCTCGCTGCAATGGGCCTACAAGGGCATGCCGCTTTATACATGGTTCAAAGATGCGGCCGCCGGTGATACAACGGGTGACGGCGTCAAGGGTGTGTGGCACCTCGCCCGCCCGTAGGACCGCAAACCCATGACTATCCTGAACGAGATCGAAACCGCTATCCCCGCCCTTCGCCGCTATGCGCGCGCGTTGACGGGCGACGTGACGCGGGCGGATGACCTCGTTCAGGACTGTCTGGAACGGGCCGTGCGCAAAAAACACCTGTGGAAGCCCTCGGGGACCGTGCGCGCCTGGCTGTTTACCATTCTGCTGAACCTGCACCGGGATGCGCACCGCAGGAACCGCACGCCGCTTGTGCCGCTGGACGCGGGGCACAACGACATCCCCGCGCAGGGCAACCAGGAAAGCCGACTGGCCCTGAACCAGACCGTGCGCCATATGGACCGTCTGCCGCTTGAACAGAAACAGGTGCTTCTGCTAATAGCCCTCGAAGGGTTCGACTATGCCGAGGCGGCCGCGATCCTCTCTATCCCCAAAGGCACGCTGATGTCGCGCCTTGCCCGCGCCCGCGCCAACCTGCGTGCCATGCGCGACACCCCCGAATCCCCCGGTTTAAGGAGCGTAAAGTGACCGACCCCGACATCATCCGCGACGAGGACCTGCACGCCTATATCGACGGCCAGCTGCCACCCGATCGCATGGACGCGGTGGAAGACTACCTTGCGCAACACCCCGAAGCGGCGGCGCGCATGGCCGATTACGCCCGCATGAACGACGACCTGCACAACGCCTTCCCGCTGGAGGATACGCCCCCCCGCCTGACGGCCACCCTGCACCCGCCGCGCCGCTGGCAGATGCCGCATCTGGCCAATATCGCCGCCGGCCTGATCCTGCTGGCCGGCGGGGTCGGCATCGGCTGGGCGATGAAACCGGCCCCCGCCATGCAACCCGTGGCCGGCAATGCCATCACCGCCCATGCGACCTTTGTAACCGAGGTCCTGCACCCCGTAGAGGTCACCTCGGAGCAGCAGGACCATCTGGTCGGCTGGCTGTCCAAACGGCTGGGCGCCGACATCAAGGCCCCCGATCTGGCCGCCAAGGGGTTTACCCTGCTGGGCGGGCGGCTGCTGCCCTCGGACACCGGCCCCGCGGCGCAGTTCATGTATGAAAACGCCGCCGGCCGGCGCGTCACGCTCTATGCCACCGACAGCGGGGAAAACCCCGAAACCTCGTTCAAATTCACCACCGGCGACGGATTCGAGGCCTTCTACTGGCAAGACAACGACATCGCCTACGCCCTCGTCGGGGACCTGAGCAAAGAAGACCTGCGAACCCTCGCCATCGCTGTTTATTCGCAGCTGATTTAAAGCGTTTCGACTTTTTGTTGCACCACATATCACGCCCTGTCCGTGAGGCAGCGATTGCGTAGCAATGGCGTTCACTGGCAGGGCGTGATCCAATATCAAGTCGAAATGCTATAGGGGGCGGAAGCCCCCCTCAATAAAAACTCTGCGGGTCCACGTCCACCGTTATGCGCACGTTGGCCGGTGGTTTGACCGATGCCAGCCAGGCGCGCAGGGCGGTTTGTAGCGGGGTGTTTTTGGGGGATTTCACCAGCAGGCGCACGCGGAAACGGCCGCGGATGCGGGCGACGGGGGCGGCGGCGGGGCCGAACAATTGTGCGCCGGCCTGCTGCAAGGCCCCTGCATTTCGCGCCAGATAGCGCGCCAGATCGAAGACCACGCCCTCGTCCGGTCCCGACACGATAATCCCCGCCATCCGGCCGTAGGGCGGCACATTGGCTGCACGCCGCGCCGCAGCCTCGGCCCGCCAGAAGCCTTCCTCGTCGCCCGACAGGATGGCGCGGATCACCGGATGGTCCGGCTGGCAGGTCTGCAAC
>JALWQC010000074.1 GCA_027080755.1 Paracoccaceae bacterium | reverse complement strand
CGGCCCTGCCTCGGGCGAGATGATCCAGCTGGCGGGGATCGCGATCAAGAGGGGGGCGACGAAAGAGGACTTCGACCGCACTGTGGCCGTGCATCCCACCGCGGCCGAAGAACTGGTAACCATGAAAGAACCCGTGCGCTAGCACTTGAAATTCCCGCAGGAATGAACAGGTTCCAAGGGATGTATTTTTACGCAGGAGAAAGACAGCTAAATGCCTTATTCCAACAATTCCGGTGGCCCCTGGGGTGGCGGCGGTAACAATGGCGGCGATGACAACGACCGTAACAAGGGGCAGCGCCCCGGCAACCAGCCCCCCGATCTGGACGATCTGGTGCGCAAGGGGCAGGAGAAGCTTCAGGTCCTGATGGGCGGCAAAACCGGCGGCAGGGGGCGTGGCCCCTCGGGGGACGGTCCGGCGATCGGCAAGGGGGCCATTGCCATCGGGGTTCTGGTGGTTCTTGTGCTTTGGCTGGTAGCCTCTTTCTATACCGTCAAGCCCGAGGAAAAATCCGTAGAGCTGATGTTCGGCAAATACTATGCCACCGGCGAGCCGGGGCTGAATTTCGCCCCCTGGCCGGTTGTGACCAAGGCGATCGTGCCGGTCACCCGCGAAAACACCGAGGATATCGGCGTTGGCGGACGTGGCGGGCAATTCGATCAGGGCTTGATGCTGACGGGGGATGAAAACATCGTCGATATCGATTTCCAGGTTGTCTGGAACATCACCGATCCGGCGCAATATCTGTTCAATCTGGCCGATCCGCGCGAAACCATCCGCGCCGTGTCGGAATCCGCCATGCGCGAGGTTATCGGGCGCTCCAATCTGGCACCGATCCTGAACCGGGACCGCGCCGCGATCTCGCAAGAGGTGGGCGATCTGATCCAGTCCACGCTGGACAACTACAAATCCGGCGTCAACATCGTGCGCCTGAACTTTGACAAGGCCGACCCGCCCGCCGAGGTCATCGACGCCTTCCGTGACGTGCAGGCAGCGGAACAGGAACGCGACACGCTGGAAAAGCAGGCCGATGCCTATGCCAACCAGACGCTGGCCGCGGCCCGTGGTCAGGCGGCGCAGTTGCTGCAAAAGGCCGAAGGCTATCGCGCACAGGTCATCAACCAGGCAACGGGTGAGGCCAGCCGCTTCCTTGCGGTGTATAAGGAATACGCCAAGGCCAAGGAGGTCACGCGCAAACGCCTGTATCTGGAAACGATGGAACGGGTTCTGGGGAATGTGAACAAGATCATTCTGGATGAAAACGTGACCGGGGATCAGGGGGTCGTGCCGTATCTGCCGCTCAACGATCTGAACCGTGGAGGGTCGAACTGATGAAAGCTTTGACAATATTCGGCGGGGCTGTCGTGGCTGCCGCTCTGCTCGGGGCCTCTTCGGTCTATACGGTGGATGAAATGCACAAGGCGCTGGTTCTGCGCTTTGGCGAGGTGGCGGATGTGAAGGAAGACCCGGGGCTGGCCTTCAAGATCCCCTTCATCGATACGGTCGTGCAATATGACGACCGGATCCTGTCGCTGGACACGCAGCCGCTGGAGGTCACGCCGCTGGATGACCGCCGGCTGGTGGTGGATGCCTTTGCCCGCTATCGCATTGTCGATGTGGTCAAGTTCCGCCGCGCCGTGGCCACGGGCGGGATCGATGCCGCCGAAACCCGCCTGACGCGCATCATCAATGCCGCCCTGCGCGAGGTGCTGGGTGGCGTGGATTCCGGCCAGATCCTGTCTTCCGAGCGGGTGGCGCTGATGAACAAGATCCGCGATGCCGCGATTGCGGAATCCCAGAATCTGGGGGTAGAGGTGATCGACGTGCGGATCAAGCGCGTGGACCTGCCCCAGCAGAACCTGGCCGCGACCTTTGCGCGTATGCAGGCCGAACGTGAACGCGAGGCCGCCGACCAGCGCGCCCGTGGTAAAGAGGCCGCGCAGAAGGTGCGCGCACAGGCCGACCGCACCGCGGTAGAGCTGATCTCGGCCGCACAGCGGGATGCGGATATTGCCCGCGGGGAAGCCGACGGTGAACGCAACCGTATCTTTGCCGAGGCTTACGGCAGGGACCCGGAATTCTTTGCCTTCTAC
>JALWQC010000073.1 GCA_027080755.1 Paracoccaceae bacterium | reverse complement strand
CGGGCGGCGCGGGAGGCCGGTGCCCGGGGGGCCCTGGTCAGTGGGCTGCACGACGTGCCCGCGCCGGCGGAGAGGGCTTGCAGGGTGGGCCAGAAGGTTTCGGCGGTCAGGTTGTCGGGGTCGAAGGTTTCGGCCAGCGCGGTGACGGGGGCGAGGGTTTGGGTCAGCACCTGCGCGAACAGGTCGGATTTGGATTCGAAGTAGTGGTAGAAGCTGCTTTTGCTGATGCCGACCGCCCCGATAATCCGGTTGAGCGAGGCCGCGTCGAAGCCGTGCTCGGTAAATTCCTGCGTGGCGGCGGCAAACAGGGCGGCGCGGCGTTCCGGCTTCATTTTCAAAGAGGGGTGGTCGGACATGGCTTGACAGCTCGGGTTTTGCGGATTAGGTATGAGTGGACCGGGTGGTCCACAGATAGAATACCGGACCCCCGCGCCCATAGCAAGCAGGAGCCTGTGATGCAGATTCTAAGCCGCCGCCGTTTTGTCCTGACCTTTGCCGTTCTGGCCATGCTGCCCCATGCGGCCGCGGCGCAGGATGCGGGGCAGATATTGCGCGCGGCCTTTGACAACTGGAAGGCGGCCAGCAGCCATGCGGTGATGCAGATGCAGATCCACCGCGCCGGTGGCACCCGCACGATGGAGATGGAAAGCTGGACCCGTGGCAAGGACAAGGCGCTGGTGCGTTTTACGGCGCCGGCGCGGGATGCGGGCAATGCCACCTTGCAGGACGGGCGGCGGACGTGGGTTTTCAATCCCAAGCTGAACCAGGTGATCCAGCTGCCCCAGAGCGCCATGTCGCAAAGCTGGATGGGCTCGGATTTTTCCTATAACGACCTGAGCAAGACGGACCGGCTGGTGACCGATTACACCAGCAGGGTCATCGCGACCGAGCGGGCCGGCGGGCATACGGTCTATGTGATCGAGGCGGTGCCCAAGCGTGGCAAGCCGATTGTCTGGGGCAAGCAGGTGGTGAAGGTGCGCGACGATTATGTGTTGCTGTCCGAGGAATTCTACGACCAGCGCGGCAATCCGGTGCGCCGGATGGATACGGACAAGGTGGGCGTGCTGGGCGGGCGGCCCTATCCGGTGGTGATCACCATGCGCAACCTTGCCAAGCCCGGCGAGTGGACGCGGGTCACTACGAAATCGGCGGAATTCAACGTGGATTTCCCCGATTACCTGTTCACCCGTTCCAACCTGCAAAACCCGAGGGACTAGGATGCTGGCGGCGCTGGCATGGCGCAATATCTGGCGACAGCCTGTGCGCTCGGTCCTGAGTCTGGTCGGGCTGGCGTTTACCTCCCTGTTGCTGGTGTTCATGCTGTCCTTCCAGCTGGGGGTTTACGACACGATGAAGATCGGCGCGCTGGGGTTGATGGACGGTTTCGGGCAGTTCCAGCCGGTGGGCTACAGGGACGACCCCGACATCGGCAAGACCCTGCCCGAAGCCGATGCCCTGATGGCGGGGGCCTTGCAGGTCAGGGGGGTCTCGGCGGTGGCGCCGCGGGCGGCCTCTTTCGCGATTATGGCCAACGAGGACAAAAGTTTCGGCGCCGGCGTGATCGGGGTTGATCCGGCGCGCGAGGTGCAGGTCAGCAATCTGGCGGCAACGCTGGTGCAGGGGCGCTATTTGCAGGCGGGCGATACGGATGCGGTGGTGATGGGCGCGGGGCTGATGCGCAATCTGGGGCTGGCGATCGGGGACCGGGTGACGATGCTGGGCACGGGGCGCGACGGCGCGGTGGCGGCGGATGTGCTGCAACTGGTCGGGGCGCTGGATACCGGCGTGCCGGAGCTGGACCGCCAGATAATAGAGATCCCGCTGGCGCGTTTCCAGGCGGATTACAACCTGCCCGGCGGGGTGAATGTGATTGCCCTGCGCGGGCCGGATTTTGACGGCGTGGTCGCGGCCGCCGACAGGCTGCGCGCGCTGGCGGCGGAGCATGGCGCGGTTTATCTGGGCTGGGACGAATTGCAGCCCGAGCTGCGCCAGATGATCACGCTGGATTTCAGCACCTCTATGCTGATGTATGTCACGCTGGTTGTGGTGGTGGTGTTTATCCTGCTGAACACGCTTTACATGTCGGTGCTGGAG
>JALWQC010000072.1 GCA_027080755.1 Paracoccaceae bacterium | reverse complement strand
GCCCGGCTGGTTGGAACTGGCGCTGGCGACACCGGTGCAATTCTATATCGGCCGACGGTTTTATGTGGCCGCCTGGCATGCCCTGAAGGCCAAGGCCGGCAATATGGACCAACTGGTCGCCCTGGGCACAAGTGCCGCCTATTTCTATAGTCTGTGGTTGCTGGTCAAGCTGGGCGAAGGGGCCGAAGGGCATTTGTATTTCGAGGCCTCGGCCGTCGTCATAACCCTTATTCTGGCGGGCAAGGTTCTGGAATCGCGGGCGAAACGCTCGGCCTCTTCCGCGTTGCGCGAGCTTATGGCGCTGCGTCCCGACAGGGCAACTGTCCTGCGGGCAGGGGAAGAAACCGAGGTCGCGATTTCCGACGTGATGATCGGGGATATTGTCGTAGTCAAACCGGGCGAGCGGCTGCCGGTGGACGGCGAGATCGTGTTTGGCGAATCCGAGCTGGACGAAAGCCTGTTAACGGGGGAATCCATGCCCGTCGTGCGGCGCAAGGGGGATCATGTGATTGCCGGCTCTATCAACGGGGCGGGGCTGTTGCAGGTTCGGGCGCAGCAGATCGGCAATGATACCACGCTGGCGCGCATTGCAACGCTGGTGGAACAGGCGCAGACGGGCAAGGCCCCGATCCAGCGGCTGGTAGACCGGATTGCGGCGATTTTCGTGCCGGTGGTGATGGCGATTGCGCTGGTGACCTTCCTTGTCTGGCTGGCGCTGGGGGCGGAGTTCGAAACAGCCCTGACGGCTGCCATTTCGGTGCTGGTCATTGCCTGCCCCTGTGCGCTGGGTCTGGCGACGCCGACGGCTTTGGTGGCGGGAACGGGGGTGGCGGCGCAGCACGGCATCCTGATCCGCGACATCGAAACGCTGGAGCGGGCCAAGAATATCGACACGGTGGTTTTCGACAAAACCGGAACGCTGACCATCGGCAAACCCGAGATTGTCGCACTCGCCCCCTTTGACGGGGAAGAGGATGCGCTGCTGGCCCTTGCCGGCGCTGCGCAGTCCGGGTCCGAGCATCCGCTGGGCAAGGCGATGGTTAAACATGCGAAGGCCAGGGGGCTGTCGCTGGCTGCCCCAAGCGCCTTTACCGCCAAGGTTGGCGAGGGGATAGAGGCAACCGTTAACGGAGCCGTGGTGCGGATCGGGCGGCAGGGCTATGCCGCGCCGGATGCGACGGCGGCGCAGAAAACGCAGGCGCAAAAGATGGCCGCGCAGGGGCAGACGGTTGTCTGGGTGGCGGTTGACGGTGTAGCCAAGGGGCTGATCGGTCTGGCCGATACCCCCCGCCCCGAGGCCGCGCCCGCGATCGCCGCCCTGCACAAGGACGGTATCCGCGTGATGTTGCTGACCGGGGACAACCCCGAGACGGCGGCGCATATTGCCGAAATCCTCGCCATAGACGAAGTGCGCGCCGAAATGCGCCCCGAGGACAAGGTCGCCGTCGTGCAGGAACTGGTCGCCAGCGGGCGGCATGTGGCGATGGTCGGGGACGGGGTGAACGACGCCCCCGCGCTGGCCGTGGCCGATCTGGGGATTGCCATGGGTGGCGGTGCCGACGTGGCGCTGGAAACGGCCGGTTTTGTGCTGATGCGCCCCGATCCGATGCTGGTTCAGGCCTCTTTGCAGGTGGCGCGGGCGACCTCGCGCAAGATCCGCCAGAACCTGTTCTGGGCCTTTATCTATAACGTCATCGGCATCCCGATTGCGGCCTTTGGATTGCTTAACCCCGCCTTGGCGGGGGCGGCAATGGCCTTTTCAAGTGTAAGTGTGGTAAGCAATTCGTTACTGTTGAAACGCTGGAAACCGGAGGGGGACAAATGAATATCGGTGAAGTAGCCACCCGCAGCGGTCTGCCGCCCAAAACCATCCGCTATTACGAGGATATCGGCCTGATCGCGCCGGATCGCGCCGACAACGGATACCGGGATTTCAGCGAAACCCATTTGCACAAGCTGGCGTTCCTGCAACGCGCCCGCGGTCTGGGTTTCACGATAGAGGATTGTCGCACCCTGCTGTCCCTTTACGAGGATACCGGTCGTGCCAGTGCCGACGTCAAGGCCATGGCGCGCGAGCATCTGGACAAGATCACCC
>JALWQC010000071.1 GCA_027080755.1 Paracoccaceae bacterium | reverse complement strand
GAACTGATCAACAACATCGCGAAGGTGCACTCGGGCTATTCCGTGTTTGCCGGTGTTGGCGAGCGGACCCGCGAAGGTAACGACCTGTATCACGAGATGATCGAATCCGGCGTTATTGTTCCCGACAATCTGGTGGATTCGAAAGTGGCCCTGGTTTACGGCCAGATGAACGAGCCCCCGGGTGCGCGTATGCGTGTTGCCCTGTCCGGCCTGACCCTGGCCGAGCAGTTCCGCGACCAGTCCGGTACTGACGTTCTGTTCTTTGTGGACAACATCTTCCGCTTCACGCAGGCCGGTTCCGAGGTGTCCGCGCTTCTGGGTCGTATCCCGTCTGCTGTGGGCTATCAGCCGACGCTGGCCACCGATATGGGCGCCATGCAGGAACGCATTACATCGACCAAGGCGGGGTCCATTACCTCGGTTCAGGCGATCTACGTTCCGGCCGACGACCTTACCGACCCGGCACCGGCAACATCCTTTGCCCACCTCGACGCAACGACCGTTCTGGACCGCGCGATTTCCGAGCTGGGGATCTATCCGGCTGTGGATCCGCTTGGCTCCACCTCGCGTATCCTCGATCCGCTGATCGTTGGTGAAGAACACTATCAGGTTGCCCGTGATGTGCAGGAAATTCTGCAGCGCTACAAATCGCTTCAGGATATCATCGCCATCCTCGGCATGGACGAGCTGTCGGAAGAGGATAAACTGGCCGTTTCCCGCGCCCGTAAAATCCAGCGCTTCCTGTCGCAGCCCTTCGATGTGGCCGAGGTCTTCACCGGTTCCCCGGGCATTCAGGTGCCGCTGGAAGACACGATTGACAGCTTCAAGCGTGTTGTTGCCGGCGAATTCGACCACCTGCCCGAGGCGGCCTTCTATATGGTTGGCGGCATCAACGATGTGATCGCCAAAGCCGAGAAACTGGCAGCGGAAGCCGCCTAAGCGAGGGGTCCAGAAATGGCCGATACGATGCAATTTGATCTGGTCACGCCCGAGCGCAAACTTGCGTCTATGGCTGTGGACAGCGTGGAAATTCCGGGCTCGGAGGGCGAGTTTACCGCCCTTCCCAACCACTCGCCGTTCCTGACCACACTGCGTCCGGGGCTTATGCGGGTTCTGTCCGGTTCGGATGTGACGGAATACATCGTCACAGGCGGCTTTGCCGAGGTTTCCCCCGAAGGGGCAACCATTCTGGCCGAGGAGGCCTTGCTGAAGTCCGAAGTCACGCGCGAAAAACTGGAGGCCCTGCTGGCCAAGGCCGAGGCCGAACTGGCCAAGGTTGCCGAGCATGAAAATGCAGACGCCGCCCGTCGTGTGGCAGATCATAAAGAACTGCTTATCCGCCACGGCGCCTAGGCAGCTTTCAAAAAATAGTAAAGGCCCTGCGGTTCGCGGGGCCTTTTTTACATCTATTGTCTTTTATGTAATAAACAGTACCCTGATATTATGAAAAAAATCCGCTCGAATATGGTTGGCGTCGAATCCGGCGTTGCGCATCTGTTTTCCGATTTTGCCGAAGGGGGCGAAATGTGGGCCGGAACGGGGGAAAGACACCGCCGCGTAAAGGTGGTTTTTTCCGAGCCGTTTTTGACCCCGCCGGCCGTTCAGGTCGGGCTGACCCTGTGGGACATTTCCAACAAGGCAAACATCCGCGCCGATCTGGCCGCCGAGGATGTCACGGAAACGGGCTTTACCATCGTTTTCACCACATGGGGCGATACGCAGGTGGCCCGCATGCGCGCCAACTGGATGGCCATCGGCGAAGCCGCCGATGACGATATGTGGGACGTCTAGCCGCCAGCCGCTAGCGTTTGTCGGGGTAGAAGGCCTCGTAAATCGGGACCAGGGTTTTGTTTTTGAACAACGAGGAAACCGAGGTCCCGTTGGCGATGTTCAGCATGGCCTGTGCAAAAATCGGCGCCGTGGGGACGAGGCGGATTTTTTCGGTGGCCTTGACCTCGGGGGTGGCCTCGATGGAATCGGTGACCACCAGAGATTTCAGAGAAGAGGCCTTGATCCGCTCCACCGCCGGGCCGGACAGCACGCCGTGGGTGATATAGGCATGCACCTCGCGCGCCCCCTTGGCAATCAGTTCGTCAGCAGCCTTGCACAGGGTGCCGGCCGTATCGACGATATCGTCAACGATGATACAGATTTTCCCTTCCACATCCCCGATCACGTTCATTTCCGCCACTTCACCCGGCGCCCCGCGGCGTTTGTCCACGATGGCCAGTCCGGCGTCGATCCGTTTGGCCAGTTCGCGGGCGCGGGCAACGCCGCCGACATCGGGGGAAACCACGGTGATTTCGTCGAGGTTCTCGAAGTGGTGTTTCACGTCCAGCGCAAACACCGGCGCGGCATAGAGGTTATCAACAGGGATGTCGAAAAAACCCTGAATTTGCGTTGCGTGCAAATCCAGGGTCAGAATGCGTTCGATGCCGGCCTCGGTCAACAGATTGGCAACCAGTTTGGCGGTGATCGGGGTGCGGGCCTTGGTCCGGCGGTCCTGTCGGGCATAGCCGAAATAGGGGATCACGGCCGTGATACGCCGTGCAGAGGACCGGCGCAGGGCGTCGGTGATGATCAGCAGTTCCATCAGGTTGTCATTGGCCGGGTTGGAGGTCGGCTGGATGATAAACATGTCCTCGCCGCGGATGTTTTCGTAAACCTCTACGAAAACCTCGCCATCGTTGAAGCGTTCAACCCGGGCATCGATCAGGTCCACAGGCAGGCCCTGATGGATTGTCATGCGTTTGGCGATGGATTCAGCCAATGATTTATTGGCATTTCCGGCGATAATCTTGGGGGAGTTTTTCCTGCGCATGCTCGGGGACCTTTTTAGGCAAGGGAATCGGTCAGGGCTTGCGGGTGGTGTAACAAAACTGTCCCCTCTTGCAAAGCCTGTTGAAGTGGGCAAAGTGGCGCAAAACAGGCAGGAGGGCATGATGCCGGTGGAAACTATCGCGGGTCGCAAAACAGGATTACGCTATCAGGGGGCGGGGGAGCCGGCCTTGCTGCTGCATTGTTCGCTGGCGCATTCGGGGGCGTGGTCTGGTGTGATGGCAGGCTTGCAGGACCGCTTGCAGATGGTGGCGGCGGATTTGCCCGGGCACGGGCGCACGGAATACGACCCCGCGCAGGAGGTGCAGGCGCAGGCGGTGGAAACAGCGATTGCCTTGCTGGAGCGCGGGGAAGGGCCGGCGCATGTGCTGGGGCATAGTTTCGGGGCGACGGTGGCTTTGCGGGTGGCCCTGGCGCGTCCGGATCTGGTGGCCAGTCTGGCGCTGTATGAACCGGTGTATTTTTCCCTGCTCGGCCCCGAAGCCGCCGCGCGGGAGGTTGAGGCCTCGCGCCCGATGACGGCGGCGGCCGAAGCCGGGGACTGGCAGGCCGCCGCTACGATTTTTCTGCAACGCTGGGGTGGAGGGATGGAGTTTTCCGCCCTGCCGGACGAGGCGCAAAAGCTGGTTTTGCAGGTGATGCCCATTCTGGTCGCCAGCGACAATCCGATCATCGACCCCGTGCAGGGGGCCGGGGTGCGGGCGCAACTGTCGCGGCTGCAACAGCCGGTGTTGTTGATGCAGGGTGCCGCCTCGCCAGCGGTGGTTGGCGAGATCAACGATGTGCTGGCCGCAGAGCTGCCCCGCGCGAGCCGCAAGATTTTCGACACTGCGGGCCATATGGGGCCGATCAGCCATGCGGCACAGGTGGCGGAGGCTGTGCGGGCCTTTCTATCCGGCGATCGTTTTTAGGAAATTGTCCACCTCGGCCTCTGTTGTGGACCAGTTGCAGACAAGGCGCGCGGACAGAAGTTCGTCATCCGGTCCGTCCAATGACTGGTCGAAGGGCCAGAAATAATAGTGCGCGCCGGCCTCTTGCGCCGCCTTGTGGCCCTTGCGCGGCCAGCTGGCGAAAACGATGTTGGCCTCTGTCGGGTGGTCCAGACGGGCCTCGGGCAGGGCAAGGATGCCGGCGGACAGTCTGGCCGCCATGGCGTTTGCCTTGCGGGCCATGTCCAGCCACAGGTCGTTGGTCAGGTAGGCCTCCATCTGGGCAGACAGGTAGCGGTGTTTGGAAAACAGGTGCCCGCCGCGTTTGCGCCGCAGCTCGAATTCCCAGGCCCGCGCGGGGTCGAAAAGGATCACAGCCTCTACCCCGACCAGGCCGTTTTTGGTGCCGCCGAAGCTGACGACATCAATCCCGGATTTCCATGTCATTTCCGCCGGCGTGCAGCCAAGGCTGACCAGCGCATTGGTAAAACGCGCCCCGTCCAGATGCACCGGAATTTCCGCCGCCCGTGCAATGGATGTCAGCGCGCGGATTTCGTCCAGCGTATAAACTGTGCCGTTTTCCGTGGTATTGGTGATGGAAAGCGCGCCCTTTTGCACGTTATGCACCCCGGCGCGGCCGGTGAAATCAATGGCGTGTTGCAGGGACGAAGGTGTGATTTTGGCGTCTTTCCCGTCCAGCAGGGTCAGCTTGGCACCGCCGGTGTAAAATTCGGGGGCGGCGCACTCGTCCTCTTCTATGTGGGCATTGCGGTGGCAGTACACGGTTTGCCAGGGCTGCACCAGCGTTGCCAGCGCAAGCGAATTGGCCGCGGTGCCGGTGGCCACCAGATAGACGGCGGCTTCGGGGGCCTCGAACAGGTCCCGGATACGGTCGCGCACGCGGTCCATGATCGGGTCGGCCCCGTAGGCGGCGCTATACATCCCGTTGGCTTTGACCATTGCGTCCATGATTTCGGGCGCGGCAGGGCCGGCATTGTCGGATGAAAACCACATCATAACATTCCTTTTATTGTGTAGTCGGGCCAGTCTTCTTCTTCGATATCGAATTCGGCATGGGTGCGTCCGCGCATGGAAATACCGGCATCCTCTACCGGCGTTTCCTCGTTCGAAACCAGCGGGTGCCAGTCGGGCAGGGGCTTGCCTTCGGCCAGCAGGCGATAGGCGCAGGTGGCGGGCATCCATTCCAGAATGGATTCGAGGTTGTCGGGGCGCACAATCACGCAGGTGCGCACCAGTTGTTGACGCAGGGAATAGTTGCCGCAGCGGCCGGTTTCATTGTCGAACAGGCGGCAGGCGATGTTGGTGTAGTGGATGTCGCCGTCCTCGTCCTCCAGTTTCAGCAGACAGCAGCGGCCGCAGCCGTCGCACAGGGCCTCCCATTCATGCAGGGGCAGGTCGGCCAGCGGGAAACGGCGCCAGAAATCGGGGCGCAGGCCGGTGCGGTCGATGGGGTCGCGGCTCATGATGTGCAGGTCCGAAGGGTGCGGGCGAGGCTGTCCAGAAGGCGCGGATAGTACCCCCCCCCCGCCAGCAGATCAAACCCGAGCGGATCAACCGCCACCTTGCGTACTTCGTCCGGCAGGGCGGAAATAGCGGGGTTCGGCTCGTTGGTATCCTCTATGATGCAGGTTCCGGGCGTGACGCTTGCCAGCAGGCGGCTGGCATTGCGCGCGCCGGTTTTCTGCCCGTCCGAGGCGGAAAACGCGCCGGTGACATGCAGCCCGAAGGCGTGTTCGAAATATTGCAGGGAATCATGGGTGACGATCAGATTGACGTCTTTCAAGGGGGCCAGCAGGCGCGCATCCCGATCCATTGCCGCCAGCGTTTTGGCACGCAGGGCATCGGCGTTGGCGCGATACAGCTCGGCGTTGTCGGGATCCCGATTGCCCAGAACCCCCGCGATCACGTCGATCCAGATCAGTACATTCGCCGGATCCAGCCAGACATGGGGGTCCACGGGGCCTTCGTCGTGTTCTTCCAGCCCGCCGCCAAAGTCGGTCAGCGCGCGCGCCGGAAGGGTTACGGGGCTGGCTTTTTCGCCAAGGGGAATTTGCAGGCTGTCCTGCTGCGCCAGCGGTTTGACCAGCCAGCTTTCCATTTGCAGCCCGACATAAAACACCACATCCGCCCTGGCAATTGCGCGCCGTTGCGAGGGGCGCATGGAAAAATCATGCGGGGACATGGGTTCGTCCAGCAACAGAACCGGCGTGCCGGCCCCTTGCATGATGTCGGCAACAATCCCTTGCACAGGGGCGATGCTGGTGACGACATGCGGCGGGGCAGCCAGTGCCGGAGCGGCCAGAAGGACAAGGGCGATCAGCGCACGCAGCATCTATTCGGGGGCCTCCCCGTGGGTGCGGGTATAGGCTTTGACAAACGCCTGCTGTTTGTCCGCGCCCGCCTCGCGCTGGTATTTTTCCTTCCATTCGGAATAGGGCATGCCGTGGATGATCTCGCGACCCTCGTCCTTGGACATGTTGACGCCGCGCTCATTGGCGGCTTCCTGATACCAGCGGCTCAGGCAATTGCGGCAAAAACCGGTCAGGTTCATCATGTCGATGTTCTGCACGTCGGTACGTTCCTGCAGATGGGCCACCAGGCGGCGAAAGGCGGCGGCCTCTACTTCCAGGCGGGTCTGGTCGGTCATTTTATCCATTGTTTTCGTCCTTTTCGAGGCTTTCAAGCGCCACCCACAGGGCGGGGGCAATTCGGTCGGCCCATTTTTTCTGGCCTTCGGGGGTGTCGATCAGGTCATTGCGGACCTCTATCAGGATATGGGGCAAGCCGCGGCTTGTAGCGTGGAAATACAGGGTATCGCCCTGCAACTCGCCGGAGTAAGGCTCGTTGTCACCAACACAGATATCGGGGTCATTGCGGAAATAGTCAATGAAGGGGCGCACCAGGCGATCGTCCTTGTCCCACAAAACCCCCAGATGCCACGGGCGCGGCGGGCGGTTTCTCAGCTGTTTGGTAAAGGAATGGATGGACACGATCGCGGGGCTGCGGCCCTGGGCGATCATATGGTCGATCTGGCGGTTCAGGGCGTTGTGATAGGGACGGTAGAAGGCGGCAAGCCGGCGCTCTTTTTCCGCGGCATCCGCATGGCGGTTCCCCGGAATGATAGAGCCGTCATACAGTTTCATCAGGATGGTGGGATCGTCCTCGCCACGGTTGGGATCGATCACAAGGCGGGAAAAACGCGACAGCACCGCATGGGCGTCCAGCAGTTCCGCCAGATGGGCCGTCACCCCGCGCGCGCCCACGTCATAGGCGATATGCCGGTTCATGTCGTGATCCGGCAGGCCGAGCGTGCCGCCGTTCACCGATTCCGGCACGATATTCGATGCGTGGTCGCAAATCAGCAACACGGGGGATTTCGCGTTTTCGTTCAGGGTCTCGAAAGCGGGGTGCGGGGTCATTTGGTATATTCCTGTCATTTCACAGTTCTAAGTAACCCTTGTCGTAATCATGGACCAGATGCCAAGGGGAAAAAGACAGGAAATTTCGCTGTTTTTTTCAGACAATGGCAAGGATTTCCTGTATATCCCCTAGTTGGCCCGAATGATGACGCTGGATGGAAAGAGAAGTTATGCGCAGAAACAGAAGTGTAAAGATCGTTGCAACATTGGGGCCGGCCTCGGACACCCGCGAGATGATAAAATCGCTGGTGCTGGCCGGGGCGGATGTGTTCCGCCTGAATATGAGCCACGGCGCCCATGACGATATCAGCGCCCGCCACGCCATGATCCGCGACGTGGAAGAGGAACTGAACCGCCCGCTTGGTATTCTGGCGGATTTGCAGGGACCGAAACTGCGCTGCGGGGTTTTTGCCAAGGGTAAGGAAATACTGGCCGAGGGGGCCTCTTTCCGGTTCGATCTGGATCCGGCCGAGGGGGACTCCAGCCGCGTAACCCTGCCGCACCCCGAGATTTTCAAGGCGTTGGAGGTCGGCTCCAGCCTGTTGATAGACGATGGCAAGATCAAGGTGCGGGTTACCGACCGTTCCGACACCCATGCGGATACGATTGTCGAGGTCGGCGGGAAAATTTCCAACCGCAAGGGCGTGAATGTCCCCGATGTGGTGCTGCCGCTGGCGGCGCTGTCGGACAAGGACCGCAAGGATCTGGAATTTGTGTGCCGGCTGGGGGTTGACTGGCTGGCGCTGTCCTTTGTCCAGCGTGCCGCCGATGTGGAAGAAGCCCGCGAGCTGGTAAAAGGACGGGCCGCGATTGTTGCCAAGATTGAAAAACCGGCTGCGGTGAAGGCTTTTGACGAAATTCTGGCCGTTTCCGACGGCATCATGGTGGCGCGCGGCGATCTGGGGGTCGAACTGCCGGTGCAGGCATTGCCGCCGATCCAGAAGCGTCTGGTGCGCGGCTGTCGCGCGGTGGGCAAGCCGGTGATCGTGGCGACGCAGATGATGGAAAGCATGATCTCTTCCCCGGTCCCGACCCGGGCCGAGGTCTCCGATGTCGCGCAGGCGATCTATGAAGGTGCCGATGCGGTGATGCTGTCGGCGGAATCCGCTGCCGGTGATTATCCGATAGAGGCGGTGACTACCATGAACAACGTCGCCGAAGAGGTGGAGAAAGACGATATCTACCGTCAGGTGATAGAGGCCTCGCGCACGCCGTCACGCGCCCGGGTGGCCGATGCGATTACCGTCGCTGCGCGGGAAGTTGCCGAGACGACAAACGTCAAGG
>JALWQC010000070.1 GCA_027080755.1 Paracoccaceae bacterium | reverse complement strand
TTCTGGCACAATCCGGCACGACCTTTGCCGATACCCTGCGATCCTATCGCGTCGTCATTCTGGTATTGCTGGCCTTTTCCACCGCCATTCTGATCGCGGCGCTGGTCTTTCTGGCCTATATCACCACCATGAACCGTCGCCTGTCCGAGATCGAGCGCTCCGGCATCCAGATCAACAGCCTGATCCTGTCGCGTGACGAGTTGAAGGTCTATATCAACAACATGGAATTCACCCTGACCGAGGCCGCGACCGAGGCTCTGGCCGTTTTATGCGAGGCCCGCCTCGACGGGGAATTCATCAGCGGCGCCGATCTGGAAGCCACCATCAGCGGCAAACCCGCTGCCGATTGCGACGAGGCCGCCGGCGCAACCCGCATCAAGCGTCTGCGCGACCACCTCGGCAACCAGATTGTCTCGGAACTGCTGATCAAAACCATCAGCCGCAAGGGCTATATGCTGGGGATCGACAAGGATGTGATCCGCCTGATATAGCCCCGCGCCTGTCGTCTACATGGACCGCGAGCGGACCCATTTGATGATGTCGGGCGCCCGCATGGCACCGGACTGGCGCGCCACTTCCTTGCCGCCCTTGAACAGCAGAACGGTCGGGATACCGCGCACGTTATAGGTTGTCAGCGCCTTCTGGTGGGTGTCGGTGTTCACCTTCACAAAGCGGACGCTGTTTTTCAGCTCTGTTGCAGCCTTGGCAAATTCCGGCGCCATCATCCGGCACGGCCCGCACCAGGGCGCCCACAGGTCAACGACCAGCGGCACGTCATCACGTTTGGCGGCCTTTTGCAGGGTGGCAAAGTCGATATCCTTGACCTTGCCGGTCATCAGCCCCTCGCCACAGACGCCACATTTCGGTTTGGCGCCCAGCTTGTCCTCGGGCACCTTGTTCACGGCCCCGCAGGCCAGACATGTCAGTTTTTTCGCACTCATAGCGCACCTCGTTCCTATCATTTGTTATCCCTAATAAAGGGGCGGCAGGCGGGGCAATCAAGTGTAGCGGGCGATTTCCACCAGATTTCCGTCCGGATCGCGCAGATAGAGCGATTCAATCACCCCCCGTGCGCCGGTGCGCGGGACCGGTCCGGCCTCTATCTCCACGCCCAGACGCTGCAAACGGGCCTGCCAGTCGGCAAGCGGCGCGGTGGTGATCAGGCAGAAATCCCCCGAGCCGGGGGTGGGCGCAGCCGCCTTTGGCGCAAATTCCCGCCCTGCCTGATGCAGGTTGATCTTGTGCGGTCCGAATTTCAGGGCCGTGCGGGTGGTGCCGTCGGCGGGATGAAAGACCTCGGCCTCCATCCCCAGCACTTTCGTATAAAACGCGACCGAGTCCCCGATGTCCGCCACCGTCAGCACAAAATGGTCAAACCCCGCGATCTTCATACCTTCCCGCCTTTCCCCTTGGGCAAACGCACGAAAAACTTTTCCGGCAGATAGGGGGCCTCGCCCGCGACCATGGCGGCCAGAACCTCGCCGACCTTATGGGCGATTCCGACCCCGATCTTGAAACCGCCCGTCGCCAGATACAGCCCTTCGGCCCCCGGAACCTTGCCCAGCATCGGCTCGGGTTTTTTGCCGCGCGGGCGCAGGTTGGCCCAGCGCAGCGTCACCTTTGCCTCGCGCAGCGGCGGGCAGATGGCGCGGGCTTTTTCGATCACAACGTCCAGCTTTTCATCCGTGGCGCGCGGGTCGTCATAGGTGTTTTCCGTGGTGGACCCGATCGCCACCTGCCCGTTGGCATGCGGGATAACATAGGTATGGTCGGCAAAAATCAGCGGCGCCTCGGGCATCGCGGCCCCCTCCAGCATCGCGGCCTGCCCTTTGACGCCGAACCCCGGCTCCGGCCCCAGATAGGGCTCCAGAAACGGGAAGCTTTCAGCCCCCGCCGACAGGATCACCGCGCCGGCCTTCAGCGTGCCGTCCGGCCCGGAAACGCAATGGTCCCCGATATCGTCCACCCGCCAGCCTTCCAGAATCTCGCCGCCCCGCGATTCTATCGCCTTGGCCAGCGACAGGCAGGCCAGACGCGGGGCGATACGCGCCGACAGGTTTTCATAGACCACCCCCAGCGGCGCGGCTTCCGGCGCGATCCAGCCGGCATATTCC
>JALWQC010000069.1 GCA_027080755.1 Paracoccaceae bacterium | reverse complement strand
ATCTCGCGCAGCATCTCCTCGTCCACGACGGGGTTGGCGATGGCGAAGCTGTCCTCGGGGCCAAGCGGCGGGGCATGCGGGATTTTTTCCGCCTCTTCCAGAATTTCCGCGGGCTTGGGGTCCGGCTTTGGCGGGGGGCGCTGGCCGGCCTGCCCCCGATCAACCCGCATATGCGGTTGCAACACCAGAACGGAACGGCGCGGCGCGGCGGGGGATGGTGCGGCAGGGGGTTCAGGGGCTGTTTCCGCGCTTTGCGGCGTGTCCGCAGACCCCGCCCCCTTTGCGCTTTCCACCGAAGGAACCACCCGCGAACGGGTTTCCTTGCGCACCATCCTGCGAATGGCCGACATGATGCTGTCGATCCCCTCTTTGCCGGAATGATCCGTGGTGTCGTTCACATTGCCCCCAAGCGTGCCAAAGGGCGGCATTGCCCTGCCTTACGGTATAAGCCCTGCAAAGCGCGTTATCAATTAATTCCAGCGATCCCCGATCGTATCCAGAACGCTGCCACCGGCAAACCCCGAAAGCGGGGCGGTTTTCACCGCATCGAAATGCACATTCGGATCATAGGACGGGATCCCCAGCGCCAGATTTTCCACCGTCAGCAGCCCCATGGCCGACAACAGGTTATAGGTGGCCACATAGCGGTCCCGCTGCGCCGAGGCCAGACTGGAGCGCGCCGTCAGCAGGTTCTGTTCCGCATCCAGCAGATCCAGCGTGGTACGCGCGCCCAGGCGGACCTCTTCCTGGATGCCGTCAAAGGCGGCCTGACTGGCCTCTATCTGCAGTTTTGCCGCGGTAATAGAGGCATTCGCCACCCGCACATTGGCCCAGGCCGAGGCCGTGGACTGGCGCACGCTGCGCATGGTGTCCTGCGTGTTGGCCTTGCGGCTGGCCAGGATTTCCGCGGCCGAGCGCATGGCGCTGGACAAGGCCCCGCCCTGATAGATCGGCATCTTGCCCGTCAGCGCAACAGAGGCGCTGGTGCGTTCCCCGCCGCCAAAAATCGGCGGCTGGTTGGAATTGGAATAATCGACAGAGCCACCGATCCCCAACGTAGGGCTACGCGCCGCCCGCGCCCGCGCCAGATCGAACTCCGCCGCCTTTTCGTTGAAACGGGCCGCCACAAGGGCGGGATGTTCGCGCATGGCAATGGATTCCGCCTCGGACACGCTGGCCGGCAGCTTCGGCAGGGCCGGCGGCGCCTGCAAATTGACCGGCGCATTGCCGATCACAGCGCGGTAAACTTCCCTGGACAGGGCCAGCGCGCCGCTTTTGGCCGCCAGCTGGGTTTTGGCGGCGGCGAGCTGGGCCTCAACCAAAGCAACCTGCGTGCGGGTGACGGCGCCGACCTCGAAACGGTCCTTGGTCGCCTGCACCTGCTTTTCGATCACCTTGACATTATTCTGCGCCAGCGCCAGCAAATGCTGGTCGCGCCGCACGTCCAGATAGGCAATCGTCGCCTGCAACAAAATCCCCTGTTCCGCCGCGCGTAAATTGGCCTGCGTGGCATAAACGGTATTTTCCGCCGCCGCGATCGCGTCCCTGGTGCGCCCGCCGTCATACAACATCAGATTGGCATTGAGCGAGGCCCGGAAGCTGTTGGTCGGGCTGCCCGCGCCCGCATCCAGCGACTGCTGCGAACTGCCCGTAGCCGAGGCACTGACCGACGGCCGCAACCCCGCCCGCGCTTGCGCCACACTTTCATCCTGCGCCCGCAGGGCCGCACGGGTCGATTGCAGGGACGGGTTGCTTTGATACGCCTGCCGCAAGGCCTGTTGCAACGTGGTTGCCCCCGCTGCCCCGCTCAGGGCGATGGTGGCAATTCCCAGCACAACCATACCGGCCTTCAATTTCTGCAACATTCGCGAATCCCCGTTAAATCAATCTGTCCCGCACCATTTATGTGAGTGGTTACTATCTAAAGATCACAAAGCGAAGGCCTTGGCAACCTCGAACCCGGGCAAAACCGGCGCGGTGGCGTTGAAAACCGCGTCCCAGCTGACACCGGTGTCGGTTTTCACCCCGATCCGGCACACGCCGTTCTGCCCGTCAATAAACAGCGCCGCAATCCGCCCGCCGGTCTTCACCTGCGCCACCAGCGAATCAGGCACG
>JALWQC010000068.1 GCA_027080755.1 Paracoccaceae bacterium | reverse complement strand
GGCGGGCGGCGATGTCGCGTGCGCCCTGCAACAGGATGTCCATATCCTCAAGACGTGTGCGGTGGTTGGTCAGGTTGACCCGTATCACCGTCTGCCCCCCCAGCACCGTGGTAGAGGGCGCGGCGATCCCGCCCAGTTGCAGCTCGGCCACGATATCGGTGTTGAGGGCGGGGTTTTCATAGCTGAAACAGACGATATTCAGCGAAACCGGTGCCGACAGGTGGAAATCGGGCGCACCCTCGATCAGGCGGGCAAGGTGTTGCGCCTGTTCCACGTTGCGTTCGATCACGCCGGCAAGGGCGCCGGTGCCGTGGCGGGTGAACTGCGCCCAGATTTTCAGGGCGCGGTTGGTGCGCGACAGCTCCGGCCCGTATTCCTGCGGCCAGGGCTTGCCTGCCGCCAGCGCGCGCCCCTCTTGCAGGTATTCCGGCGTTTGCGTGAAGGCCGCCAGATGCTGCGCCCCGTTGCGCACCAGCACAAAACCGGCGTCGTAATTCACCTGCAACCATTTGTGAAAATCGAAGCCGACGGAATCGGCGCGTTCTATGCCCAGCAGGCGCGGGCGCAGATGGTCGGACAGAACGAGCGTCGCCCCGAAGGCCCCGTCCACATGCAGCCACAGCCCCTCGCGCGCGGCGATATCGGCCAGCGTGTCCAGATCGTCAATCGCGCCGGTATTCACCGTGCCGGCGGTTCCGGCGATGAAAAACGGCGTCAGGCCGGCGGCGCGGTCGGCGGCGATGGCCTTTTGCAAGGCGTCGGTGTCCATTTCAAAGGCATCGTTGACCGGGATCAGGCGCAGCGCCTCGCTGCCGAGCCCGAGGATATCGAAGGTGCGCGCCAGACAGGAATGGGACTGCGCCGAGGTATAACCCACCAGCCCCGCCCCCGGGATCCCCGTCTTGCGACAGTCAAACCCCAGCCGCGCGTCGCGGGCGGTTTTCAGCGCCACCAGCGTAGCCATAGAGGTGCCGGAAACGATCAGGCCGCTGGAATCGGGGGGGAAGGCGAACATCTCCCGCACCCATTGCACCACCTGTTTTTCCACATAGATCGCCCCGTGATCGCGCCCGCACAGGTTGGCGTTCATCGCCGCGGCAGCAATATCGGCCAGCAGCCCCGTCGGCGTTCCCGCCCCGTGGACCCAGCCGAAAAACCGCGGGTGAGTATTGCCCGGACCATAGGGCAGGATATCGCCCAGCAGATCCAGATCCCCGCCGCCCTCGTGCGGCAGGGGGGCGCGCAGGCGGGCCTTTATCCCGTCCGGCAGGGGCTGCCAGACCGGCCCCTCGCCCGCCCCCTGCAAACGGTCGAGCGCGGCATCCAGCAGGGCGTGGGCCTCGGCGCGAAAGGCGGGCCAGTCGTCGGGGTCAAGGGTATCGGACATCGGCGGTTCCTGTTCGGGATCGGGGAATTTGGCGCAAGGTCGCGCGCCAAAGGACGGGTGTCAAGGGTTCAACACCGGGTGTCCGGCTGCACTTTGGGGGCGCGGCCGCTCAACACCCGCAGGTTGCGTTTGACAAGGTTGGACCAGACCAGCCCCGGCAGGCTGCGCAGAAAATCCGCTGCGGCCCCCTTGCCGGCCCCTTTCAGCGCCCTGATCGCGGCGGGGGGACGCGCGGGCAGGAACAGGCCGGCCCGCCCCGCCGGTTTTCCCGCCTTCAGCGCCGCAAGCGCACGCCCCGTGGCGGCGGGGTTGTTCCACTCCGACGCATAAACGACGCAGCCGTTTCGATTGATAATCACCACCGCGTCGGGGTAGCTGCCATAGGCCTTGTGCGCGGCCCCCTCAAAGGTATCGACAAGGATCAGCCGCCCCTCCTTATCCTGTTGCAGGGCGCGGGCGTTGGCGGTTTTGTCGGCCTCGCCGCTATGTTGGGGGCGGTTCTGGCCTGGGTGGGCCTCGCGGACATACAGAATGCGGAAGGCGGTTTCGGGGTAGCGTTTTACCAGCGTTTCCATGCCCTTGCGCCGGCTCTGGAACAGCGGGCAGGTGATACTGCCGGTTTCCAGCACCAGAAAATCCCCGTCGAAGTCCAGCAGCTTGTGCGAATGGCCATCCACTGTGTGCAGGGCAAAATCGGGGGCCTTGTCGCCCGGACGCGGCCCGCCATAGCTGTCCAGATCATAGCGGTCGGCGGAAAATTTGCGGTAGTTATAGTCGCCCATGGGGCCCTCCTGTGTGACGGGTCAGGGCGACTATAGCAGGTTTCAGCCGCCCCGGTTAGTGGGGTTGCCGATGATGTCCAGGAATTCCTTGCGCAGCGCGCGGTCGGTGCGGAAATCCCCGAGCATGGTCGAGGTGACCATCGAAACCCCCGGTTTGTGGACGCCGCGGGTGGACATGCAGTGGTGTTCGCCCTCCAGCACCACGGCCACGCCCTTGGGTTGCAGCACGTCGAACAGGGATTGCGCGATCTGGGCGTTCATTTTTTCCTGCACCTGCAGACGTTTGGCAAAGGCATCGACCACGCGCGCCAGCTTGGAGATCCCCACAACCCGTTCGGTGGGGATATAGCCGACATGGGCCACGCCGATAATCGGGGCCATGTGGTGTTCGCAGTAGGATTCGTAACGGATGTCGCGCAGGACGACCATTTCGTCGTAGCCTTCAACCTCGCCAAAGGTGCGTTGCAGCATTTCCACGGGGTCTTCCTCGTAGCCGCGGAACCATTCCAGATAGGCCTTGGTCACACGTTTGGGGGTGTCGAGCAGACCCTCGCGTTCCGGGTCATCCCCGGCCCAGCGCAACAAGGTGCGCACCGCGTCTTCGGCTTCTTGTCTTGTCGGTCGCTCAACCACTATGCCAATGTCCTTTGTGTCTTCAATTTTCGGGTCATGTACATTCATGGTCTATTTCTCCTGTTGGAACAACACAAGACTTGGCCGTTTGGGCGGCACTCGGGGCCTTGTATTTATAAAACTATTAACCCTTCGCCCGTAAACCTTAACAAAAGGTTACCAAAAGGGGAACAATTTTATTTTTATTAAACTACAGGTAGAATTAGGCAGCTTTCAGGCGATTATTCCGCCTTGTCGAGCGCTTGCAGCACCTCCGCCACCAGATCGTGCGAATCCTCCAGCCCTACGGACAGGCGCACCAGACCGTCGGTGATTCCCAGCGCGGCCCGCTGTTCGGGGGACAGACGCTGGTGGGTGGTGGTCGCGGGGTGGGTGGCGATGGATTTCGCGTCCCCCAGGTTGTTGGAGATGATCACGATTTCCAGCGCATTCAGGAACCGGAACGCCGCATCCTGCCCGCCCTTCAGGTCCAGCGACACCATCGTGCCGCCCTTTGTCATCTGGCGCATGGCCAGCGCATGTTGCGGGTGGTTTTCCAGCCCGGGATAGATCATGCGCGCCAGGGCCGCGTGCCCGTCCGCCGCGCGGGCGATATCCAGCGCCGAGTCCGCCTGTGCGTTGCAGCGCAGCGCCAGCGTCTCCAGCCCTTTCAACATCACCCAGGCGTTGAACGGGCTAAGCGCGCCGCCGGTGTGTTTCATATAGGGTTCCAGCGTGTTGCGGATATAGTCCGTCGTCCCCAGCACCACCCCGCCCAGACAGCGCCCCTGCCCGTCGATATGTTTGGTGGCGGAATAGACCAGCACATCGGCCCCCAGATCCAGCGTGCGCTGGAAAACCGGCGTGGCGAAAACATTGTCCACCGCCAGCAGCGCTCCGCCGTCATGGGCGATCTCTGCGATTGTGGCGATATCGACCACCTCCAGCGTCGGGTTGGAGATCGCCTCGACAAAGGCAAGGCGGGTGTTCGGGCGCATCGCGGCGCGCCAGGCGTCCAGGTCGGTGCCGTCCACAAAGCTGACCTCTACGCCGTAGCCCGCCAGCAGGGTTTCAAGGATATACAGGCTGGAGCCGAACAGCGCCTTGGCCGCCACCACATGATCCCCCGCCCGCAGCAGGCTGAACAGCACCCCGTTGACAGCCGCCATCCCCGAGGCGGTGGCAAAAGCCGCTTCGGCCCCTTCGATGGCAGCGAGGCGGTCCTCGAACATGGCCACGGTGGGGTTGGCGTAGCGGGCGTAGATATATTCGTCGTCACCACATTCCTGAAAACGGTCGCGGGCGGCCTCGGCGCTGGGGTAGACGAAGCCCTGCGTCAGGAAGAGCGCCTCGGATACCTCGCCGTATTGCGAGCGCCGCGTGCCGGCGTGAACCATTTTTGTGCGGGGGGTCCAGCTGTCTGTCATATCGTTTTTTCCGGAAATTCCGGCCCTTTCAAGTTGCGCGATCGGGGCGCGGGGCCTCGACCTCTTTAGCGGTATGTTTATAGTGGCCCGCAATCCAGTCCTACAAAGCGCCACAAGGGCGGGTTTAGGGACTTCGCGACGTTACGTCAATTCAAAAGGGGGTTAATATTTCTCCCGTGGTTCATATGTAAAACGCCAGATTGTCGCACCCGTTGCTGTAAAATAAAGGAAACGCCATGACCGACCCGATCGATTTCTATTTCTGGCCCACCCCGAACGGCTGGAAAATCGCCATCGCGCTGGAGGAAATGCAGCTGCCCTACAGGGTGCATCCGGTGAATATCGGCGCGGGGGAACAGTTCGCACCGGATTTTCTGGAAATTTCCCCCAACAACAAAATGCCGGCGATTGTCGATCCCGAGGGGCCGGACGGGGCGCCGATTTCCGTCTTTGAAAGCGGCGCGATCCTGTTGTATCTGGCGCGCAAGACCGGCAAATTTTACGGCAAGACCGAGCGCGATCGCGTCGAGGTGGACCAATGGCTGATGTGGCAGATGGGCGGCCTTGGCCCGATGGCGGGACAGGCGCACCACTTCCTGAAATACGCGCCGGAAATGGACCCGCCCCACGACCTGCCCTATGCCAAGGACCGCTACCGCGCGGAAACCGCCCGCCTTTACGGCGTGCTGGACCGGCGGCTGGCGGATCGGGACTATGTGGCGGGGGACTATTCCATTGCCGATATGGCGATCTGGCCCTGGGCCAGCCTGTGGCGCGGGCAGGAACAGAAAATCGAGGATTTCCCCAACATGCAGGCCTGGCTGGCCCGCGTCAAAGCCCGCGAGGCGGTGCAGAAGGGGCGCGGATTGTTGCAGGAAAAACGCAGCGACCTGAAGGCCGACAAAGAGGCGCAGAAGGTGTTGTTCAAGCGTTAGGGTTCAAACCCAATCAAGTTATTGAATGAGTGTAATATCTATGATTCCCTGTGAGGAAACAAACAGGAGATAGATCATGGCGAATGAATTCTGGTTATCGGACAGGGCTTGGTCAAAGATTGAGCCGCTTTTGCCAAAGAACCAGCCGGGAGCACGACGGGTTGATGACAGGCGGGTGATCAGCGGGATCATCCACGTCTTGAAATCGGGCTGTCGCTGGCAGGATTGCCCGCCCGTTTATGGCCCTCCAACCACGATTTACAACCGGTTCAACCGGTGGAGCCGACGGGGGATTTGGCGGCGGTTATTTGACGAACTTGTTGCTCAATCCGACGTTCCCGATGACCTCAGCATCGACTCCTCTGCGGTTCGTGCACATCGGTCTGCCCATGGCGGAAAAGGGGGGCAAAAGCTCAGGGCATCGGACGCTCGCGTGGCGGTCCGACGACGAAAATTCACGCTTTAACCGATGGTTACGGGCGGGCTGTGAGCTTCCTGCTGACGCCCGGGAACGTCGCGGATATAAGTGCCGCCCCGGAGCTTCTGGCCAGCCATCCCCCTTCCCGGCGGCTGCTGGCCGACCGGGGATACGATGCCAACAGCCTGCGGGTGGCGCTTGCGCGTGCCGGATGCGAGGCCGTCATTCCCTCCACCCGCTCCCGCAAACGCGCCATCCCCTACGACAGGCGCGCCTATCGCGACAGAAACATGATCGAACGCGCGTTTTGCGCCCTCAAGGATTTCCGCCGTATTGCAACTCGATACGACAAACTGCTCAGAAACTTCCTCGCAGCCATAGAAATCGCTGCCGTCATTTTGTGGTGGACCTGATTGAGTCTCGACCCTAGGGCGTAAATCCGGGGTCGGGCCCGCACCGGTTTCGCGCCGGTGCGGGGGATTTCTATTGTGCCAGAACCATGGCCACGGCCTCGGCGGCCTCGGCCCCTTTTTTGACGAAATGTTCGGTGTAAAAGGCCAGATGCTCGGCCGTGTTGTGGAAATGGTGCGGGGTCAGCGAGACGCTGAACATCGGCACGTCGGTTTCCAGTTGCGCCTGCATGATGCCGTTGACCACGGCGGCGGCGACGAAATCGTGGCGGTAGATGCCGCCATCCACCACCAGCGCGGCGACAACCACGGCGTCATAGCCCGCCGCGGCCTTGCGCTTGGCCAGGAGGGGGGCCTCGAAGGCGCCGGGGACGGCGAAGGTATCCACCTGCCAGTCAAGGGCGTTTTCGGCCATGTGCTGTTTGAATCCGGCCTCGGCCTGATCGACGATACCGGCATGCCAGCGGGCCTTGATAAAGGCGATTTTTACGGGGGTTTTCGGGGTTTGTGTCACGGGTTTCTCCTGTCATCAGACACCAACCCAAGGCAAATAGACGCAAGCGCGCCCGTTCTCTTTCATCCGGACTATACCGTCGGCTCCGGAGTTCCACCGGGATCTGCTGACACCCCTTTCGGGGCCGCTCGCGGGCTGTCACCGCCGGTGGGGAATTTCACCCCGCCCTGAGAATGCCGGACCATTCCGGCGGCGTGAATGTGGCGGGGTTTCGGGCAAATGACAAGCCCGCGCAAGGCAAAACCTGCGCGGGCCGGAAACGCTAGGGCGTAGCCCCATAAACCCCGCGCTGGCGATGCGGGGCTTACAGGTCTACGCCCTAGCAGCTTTGTGCCCTAGCGGCCGATGGTGAAATCCCAGCCGGCATAAACCATATACGAGCCGGCGCGGTTCGTGACCATCGCACCGACATAGGCGTCTTTCCAGAAGGTGTATTTGGCGCCGCCCGCAACCAGATCACCGGACGAAAACGAGGGGTCATGCACATAGCTGGCCGAAAGTTCCAGATCCTCCAGCGGGGTGTAATAGGCCGTGGCCGTATAGTTTGCCTCGCCCGTGCCGAAGGTCCGTGAAAAGATCGACTTGCCATAGCTGAGAACCCCGCCGAAATTCCCGTAATCGGCTGCCAGCGAAACGGCATAGCCCGTTGTAACCGGCGCCGAGGGATCGCTTTCGACAAAGCCGGACAGCGTGTAATTGCCAAAGCTGTAGCTGGCCGCAACCTGTGCCATCATATCCGAACCGTCGGTAAACCCGGCCACCATAACACCATAGTCCAGCGCCCCGGCCGAACCGTCGAACCGCGCGCCGTAATAGTTCGGGCCGGAAAAGTCGAACGGGTTGCTATCCAGCACCGAGCCATACAGCATGCCGTTCAGGGCCTGCATCTGGTAATAGTCGTAAGCCCCTGCAGCCGCGTCGTAATCCTTGAACAGCGCGGCGGGTTTCCCGACGGAGAAGCGGCCGAAGGACGTGTCGTAATAGACGGTGGCGTTGCGCAAGGCATATTCGAAGGAAGAGCGGTAGTAGCCCTCCAACCCCACTTCCACACCCCAGTTGGTGCCGCTGTCATAGGAAAGGGACAGGGGGACATAGGCCTCGCTTCCTGTGTTCGAGGAATAGGCCAGCTGGACGCCGCCGCTTATGCTGACACCGGCGGGCAGGGATTGCGCATTGGCAAGGGGGGCGGCGGCGAGTGCGGCCAGCAGACCGGCACCGGCAAGGGATTTGGGGAAACGGGTTTTCATAGGGACACCTCCGAAGGAGAATTGAACAGGAATGATTCCCCTGACACATACACCCGCGCAGCCCCCGCCGAAAGGCATCCGTCCGACATTTGTGCCGGTTTATTTGCCTTTGTTGCGGATTCGTCACATGAAAAACCGGTATTTTCCGCAGCGACGCCCTGCCCCCTAGCGCCGGCGCGGCGGACGGGCTAAAAGCGGCAAAATCAAGCCGGAGCCCCCATGACCAGAACCCTGACCATCCCCCGCCCCGACGACTGGCACCTGCATCTGCGCGATGGCGATATGCTGGCCGGCGTGCTGCCCGAAACCGCCCGCGATTTCGGGCGCGCGATTGTCATGCCCAACCTTGTGCCGCCGGTGGTCACGGGGGCCGATGCCGCCGCCTATCGCAAGCGGATCCTGGCGGCCCTGCCGGCGGGCGCGGATTTCACCCCGCTGATGACGCTATACCTGACCGAAACCACCGATCCCGCGGATGTGGCGGCGGCCCATGCCGCAGGGCTGATAACGGCGGTCAAGCTGTATCCCGCCGGCGCAACGACCAATTCCGATTCCGGTGTGCGCGACTTTGACAAGGTGCAGGGCGTGCTGGAAAAGATGGCGGAAACCGGCCTGCCCCTGTGTGTCCATGGCGAGGTCACGGACCCCTCTGTCGATATTTTCGACCGCGAGGCCGTCTTTATCGACCGCGTGCTGGACCCCCTGCGCCGGCGCATCCCGCAGCTGCGTGTGGTCATGGAACATGTGACGACCCGCGAGGGGGTGGACTATGTGAAATCCGCCGACAATATGGGCGCGACCATCACCACGCACCACCTGATTATCAACCGCAACGACCTGCTGGTCGGGGGCATCCACCCGCATTACTATTGCCTGCCGATCGCCAAACGCGAGGATCACCGGCAGGCAATAGTAATGCGG
>JALWQC010000067.1:889-2143 GCA_027080755.1 Paracoccaceae bacterium | reverse complement strand
CACGAAATACCGCGCCATGGCGCGCAGCAGAACCTCGTCCTGCGAGGGCTCGGCCCAGTCCGGCGTATAGGCGGGAACCGGCGCCGGCTCGGCCCCGTAAAGCGCGCGCCAGATGCCGCGCACCAGCCCCAGACAATCGGTGCCCGCGCCCTTGCAACTGGCCTGATGCTCGTAGGGCGTGCCCAGCCAGCTGCGCGCCTCGGCCAGAATCCGCGCGCGCATCATGCCCCCCCGAACAAGCTGGCACCGTCATGCACCTCGCCCGCCGCCGGATAGGCCAGCACGCGATCCTCGCCCGGGATATGGGGAAAGCCGCGGAAGTTCACCAGATTGTCGAACCGCCCCGCACAGCCGGCCGCGCTTTTGTCACAACCCGCCACCACCTGCACCGTGCTGCCGGCGGCAACGGGGGTTTTGATCGCCTCGAACAGGCCCAGAACCCGCGCCGGCCCCCGGATTTCATCCAGCTTTATCAGGCTTTGGCTGCCGTCGGGCCAGCGCAGCAAACCGTTTTCAAACCAGCCCGCGCCATAGGCCGACAGCCCCTCCAGCACCAGTTGCTCGCGCGTGGATTCCTGCACCGTCGCCACGGCGGAAAACGCCGGACCGGACAGATCCACCCCGCAGGCACTATCGCCCAGAATCCGGTCGCACCGACGCAGATAACTGCGCCCTGTTGTCTGGTTCAGCCCCTCGGACAGGCCGCGCAGTTCCGCCTCGAAGGCCTGCGGACCCCGCCGGATTTCCCCCAGCGTGCCGCGAAACAGCAACACCCGCAGCTCCGGCTTCTGCCAGTCCACCAGCCAGTGCAGAACCGTGGCCCCGTCGTATTTTCCGGCGATGATATCCGCCTCGGACAGGCTGGCCCCGCTTAGCGCACCGACCGCCTGCGCATTGTCCACGCTCAGCCCTGTTCCGGCCTCTATAACGGAGGAATCCAGCCCGCTATCGGCGCGAAAAACCGTGCCGTCAAAGGCCAGATCCACGTCGTGGTCGGTAAAGCCCAGCACCAGCCCGTCGCGCCGCTCCACCCGCCAGCAGCGGCATAAAAACGTGGCGCCCGAGGTCAGGCGCGCCTGCATTTCCGGTGAAATATCCCGCATCAGACCCGCACCTCCACCACCGGAACCGAGGGGATTTCCCCCGCCGAGAACCCCCCGACCGAGGTTTCGATCCGCTCTGCGTCAAAGCGCACCGGCACGTCGAATTCAAAGCCGGCCGTCACCTCTGCCCCGTCGGCGGGCGGGTTGGTGA
>JALWQC010000067.1:0-879 GCA_027080755.1 Paracoccaceae bacterium | reverse complement strand
CCATGCCGCTTGTGTAATCGACGCTGAAATCCGCGCCCTCCTGCTGCAAATCCCCCGAAATCGCCACCAGAACCGTGTTTTCCACCGGCTTGGTGATCTCGCGGCGTTGCGCGGCACTGCCGGAACGATAGGTCACGCACAGCTGGAAATCCTGTTGCAGGTCGTCCCCCGTGCCGATCACCTGGTCTCCGGCCTGGATCTGCGCCGAGGGCAGGCAGGATTTGTATTCGGCCCAGTCCTTCCAGCGAAAACCGAACAGCTGCCCCGCGCGGGCCTCGAAAAAGGCGATCACCGCCGCCAGATCATCCAGCGAGCGCATCCCCGTCCCCGCATCATAGCGGCGGCGCGATTGCGACCAGGGGGAGTTGCGCTCCTCGAATCCGTTGTTGAGCGTGACAATATCCGTGCGCCGCTCCGGCCCGCCACTGGAACCGCGCGACAGGGCTGCGGGGAATCTGACTTCGTGAAAATTCATGCTGTGCCTCCTGGGGAAAATCCTGAATCGCGGGGGAAACCGCAAAGGGAACCGTGACTACTAACATATGTTAGTAAACAGGGCGGACGGGCGGAAAAACCGCCCTATCCTGTTGTTTTAACTGTGTTTTTACCCGGCTACCGGTTGCGCTGCCCGCGCGCGATAACCCGCGCCAGCCCGGCCGAGATCTGGCTTTGCGAGCGGCGGAACCCCGCGACATCGGGCGTGGAAATATGCATCGTCACATTGACCACCGGCGCCTGGCCGCCCCGCACGCCCAGCTTGCCGTCGGCCCCGCGCGCCAGCGGCATGATCGCCTCGGGTCCGGCCTCGCCCATCAGGCCAAGCCCGCCGCGCATGGGGAAATTCACCGGCCGGTCCACCACGCCACCCTGTGCAAAGGC
>JALWQC010000066.1 GCA_027080755.1 Paracoccaceae bacterium | reverse complement strand
TAATCGGCAAAAACCCATTATGTAGGAAACACACAACAAGGGGATTTTGTTATGAAAACAGTTGCAGAGCGCGAAAAACAGTTGCGCGACCGGATGGCCTATCTGCTGGCCAACATGGAAAAAATCGAGGCCGAGCTGGACCACCCGCTCGACAAGGACGGCGAGGATGCCGCCATCGACATCGAAGATGACGAAGTGCTGGAAGATCTGGGAAATGCCGACAAACTGGAGGTCCGCCAGATCGAAGCTGCTCTCAAACGTATCGAAGACGGCGAATACGGCTATTGCGTGGACTGCGGGGACAAGATTTCCGAGGAACGCCTAGACCTTCTGCCCCAAACCCCCTTCTGCGCCAAATGCGCCGAAAACCACTAAGGAACCCGCCATGGCATTCGAAGACCTCAAAGTCCGCATCCGCATGATCCTTGAAAAGGCCACCCACCAGCCCGAGGATCTGCATGAATTGCAGGAAACCCTGCGCGAGGAACTGGCCACCATGCGCGGCGAGGGCCTGCCCGTTCCCGAGGACCTTCTGGAACTGGAAAAAGCCCTCGAAGAGCGGCTGAAAGTCACCAGGGGATAATGGCCGATACGCCCGCCTTTAAACGGGTAATAACCCTGCCTTTGCTGGTTCTCTATGGTCTGGGAACCAGCATCGGGGCGGGCATTTATGTCTTGATCGGGGCGGCCGCGGCGCAGGCCGGACCTTATGCACCGCTGTCGTTCGTCCTCGCCGCAATAATCATGGCCTTTACTGCCGGCTCTTTTGCCGAATTGAGCGGGCGTATTCCCAAAGCCTCCGGCGAGGCAGCCTATGTTCTGGCCGGCTTCCGCGCAAACTGGTTATCCCTTCTGACAGGGGGAATCGTACTGCTGTCGGCCACCGTCGCCGGGGCCGCGATCACCATCGGCGGGGTGGGATATCTGCTGGAACTGGTGGATATTCCGGCGCCCCTGATGACGGTTCTGGTGGTAATAACCATGGGGGGCATCGCCGTATGGGGGGTGCGCCAGTCAGTTATGTTTGCCGGATTTTTCACCATATTCGAGGTCCTCGGTCTGGTCGCGATCATCATTGCCGGCCTGTGGAATACGCCCGATTTCTTCCAGAAACTTCCCCAGATCATACCCGAATGGGGCGATACCGCCGCTTATGGCGCGATTTTTTCCACCAGCCTTCTGGCCTTTTTTGCCTTTATCGGTTTTGACGATGTGGTCAATCTGGTGGAAGAGACCCGAAACCCGAAAAAAACCATGCCGGAGGCCATCTATATCACATTGGGGATAACGACGGTTTTGTATTTCATGGTTGCGGCTGTGGCGGTGTTAACTGTGCCGGTTGAGGAACTTGCCGCCTCGGATGCGCCTGTCGGGTTTTTGTATGAACGGCTGACGAATACCTCGCCGCTGGTGATTACCCTTATCGCCGTTGTCGCCACGCTGAACGGGATTATCCTGCAAATAATCATGTCGGCCCGTGTTCTGTATGGTCTGGGAAAACGCGGGGCGATTCCGGCGGTTTTTGCCAGCCTCGGCAAGCGGACCCGCACGCCGGTTTTTTCCACGCTTCTGGTAAGCACCACGATCCTCGCCCTTGCCCTGTTTTTCCCGATAGAGCAACTGGCCGCGTTAACCACACAATTTGTTCTGGTCGTGTTTGCACTGGTCAATATGTCGCTTGTCCTGCTGAAATTGCGCCATGTGCCCGCACCGGACGGGATATTTACCGTGCCCCTGTGGGGGCCGGTGCTGGGCGTGTTGTTTTGTCTGATTTTGCTGATCGGGCCGATGTTGCAATAAAATCATATTCAAAACTTGTAATATGTTTTTACCGCCCTATATGCCCCTCAACCCGTAACAAGAGGAGCATTCCGATGACCCCCGACGTAACCGCTTTTTTCGACAACGCAACCAACACGGTTTCCTATGTTGTCAAAGACCCTGAATCCCGCAGCGTCGCCATTATCGATTCTGTTCTGGATTTCGATTATTCCTCCGGCCGCACTGACACCAAGTCCGCCGACGAGGTGATCGCCTATGTCAAGGACAACGATCTGAAGGTCGAGTGGATTCTGGAAACCCACGTCCACGCCGACCACCTGTCCGCCGCCCCCTATATCCAGCAGCAGCTGGGCGGAAAGATCGGCATCGGGTCCAACATCACGATCGTTCAGGACACCTTCGGCAAGGTTTTCAACGAAGGCACGGAATTCCAGCGTGACGGCTCGCAGTTCGATCGTCTTTTTGTGGATGGTGACACCTTCGAAATCGGCAACCTGAACGCAAAGGTTCTGCACACCCCCGGCCACACGCCGGCCTGCATGACCTATGTTGTCGACGACGCGGCCTTTGTCGGGGATACCATGTTTATGCCTGATTTCGGCACAGCGCGTTGTGACTTCCCCGGAGGCTCGGCCGAGGATCTGTATAACTCCATCCAGAAAATCCTTACCCTGCCGGATGACACCCGCATTTTCGTCGGCCACGACTACAAGGCACCGGGGCGCGATGAATACGCATGGGAAAGCACTGTTGGTGAACAAAAGGCCAAAAACGTGCATGTGGGCGCCGGCAAAGGCCATGATGACTTCATCAAAATGCGCACGGAACGGGACGCACAGCTGGGTCTGCCGAAACTGATCATCCCCTCGATCCAGGTCAACATGCGCGCCGGAAATATGCCCGAACCGGAAGACAACGGTGCGTCATATTTGAAAGTGCCTGTAAACGTGCTTTAACCTTACATGCAAAGAATGTAATATAATGCTCCGGTATATCGCTGCCGGGGCAGTATTATAGAAAGGGTTCGCCATGCAGATTCATAAAATTGCTGACAATTACAGCGTCAGCGGCCAGATCACCCCCGCCGATGTGCCGACAATCAAGGCGGCCGGTTTCAACACCATCATGTGCAACCGCCCCGACGGCGAATCCTTCGGGCAGCCGGGTTCTGACATGATCAAAAAGGCGGCCGAGGATCTGGGGATGAAATTCTATTACGTTCCGCAGGGGCATTCCGGTATTTCCATGAACACCCTCGCCGATTTCCGCAAAGTCATCGCAGAGGGTGAACCGGTGTTTGCCTACTGCCGCTCCGGCAACCGTTGCGCCATGCTCTGGAATGCCGCGCACAGCTAACCCGAAGGGGCCTTTGTCATGTTGAAACGGTACTTTCCCATTCTGGAATGGGCGCCGCAATACAACCGCGAAACGCTGGGCAACGATCTGGTTGCGGCGGTAATCGTTACCATCATGCTGATCCCCCAGTCGCTGGCCTATGCCCTGCTGGCGGGGCTGCCGGCCGAGGTGGGGTTGTATGCCTCTATCGCACCGCTGGTGATTTACGCGGTTTTCGGCACCTCGCGCGCGCTGGCCGTCGGGCCGGTAGCGGTGGCCTCCCTGATGACAGCGGCGGCGGCGGGCAATCTGGCGGCGCAAGGCACGCCGGAATATTATGGCGCGGCAATTGCGCTGGCGATGATTTCGGGGCTGATGCTGACACTGATGGGGATTCTACGGCTGGGGTTTCTGGCGAACTTTCTGTCCCATCCGGTGATTTCCGGCTTTATCACGGCCTCGGGGATTATTATCGCCACGGCGCAGCTGAAACATATTTTCGGGATCGGCGCCTCGGGGCATAACCTTTATGAATTGGCAACCTCGATTTACGAACATATTGGCGAGGTCAACTATTACACCCTGGCCATCGGCGTATCTGCCACCGCATTTCTGTTCTGGGTGCGCAAACGTTTCAAGCCGCTGTTGCTGAAATGGGGGGTAAAGCCCAAGCTGGCCGATGTGCTGGCCAAAACCGGCCCTGTGCTGGCCGTGGCCGCCACGACGCTTGTTACCTTCGGTTTCGGGCTGGCGGACAAGGGCGTGAAGATCGTGGGCGAGATCCCGCAAGGCCTGCCCACCCCGCGCATCCCGTCCTTTGACCCCGAGCTATGGGGGCAGATTGCCATTCCCGCCCTGCTGATCGCCATCGTCGGCTATGTAGAGACCATCTCGGTGGCCCAGACGCTGGCCGCAAAGCGCCGCCAGAGGATTGACCCGGATCAGGAGCTGATCGCCCTGGGGACGGCCAACATCGGCTCTGCCATTTCGGGGGGCTTTCCGGTGACAGGCGGATTTTCCCGTTCCGTCGTGAACTTCGATGCCGGCGCGCAAACACCGGCGGCGGGGGCCTTTACGGCCGTGGGCATTGCGCTGGCTACCCTGTTTCTGACCCCGCTGTTGCACTATCTGCCCAAGGCGACACTGGCCGGCACGATCATCGTTGCCGTGCTGTCCCTGATTGATCTGGGGGCGCTGAAACGCACATGGTCCTATTCCAAGGGCGATTTTGCCGCCATGCTGGCCACGATTCTGGTAACACTCGGCTTCGGGGTGGAACTGGGGATTTCCGCCGGCGTCGGCCTGTCGATTTTCCTGCATCTCTATCGCAGCTCGCGCCCGCATTCGGCCATCGTCGGGCAGGTTCCGGGCACCGAACATTTCCGCAATGTCGATCGCCACGAGGTCATCGTAACCCCCGAGATCTTCTCCATCCGCATCGATGAAAGCCTGTATTTCGCCAACGCCCGCTTCCTTGAGGATCTGATAAACGACGCGGTGGCCGCCAACCCCGATATAGAACATGTGATCCTGATGTGTTCGGCCGTCAACTTTATTGACGCCTCGGCGCTGGAAAGTCTGGAGGCGATCAACAACCGCCTGCGCGACGCCGGAATCAAGCTGCACCTGTCCGAGGTCAAAGGCCCCGTCATGGACCGCCTGAAACGCTCCCATTTCCTTGACGAACTGAACGGCCGCGTCTTCCTGACCCAATACGATGCGATCAGGGCCATCAACCCGCGCGCCGCAGAACGGGCCGTCAGCGCAGAACGCAACAGCGCGTCCGGCTAGGCGGTCAGGCCCTCCGGCTCGGGCAGGTCATTGGCGCGGCAGCAGGCTGTCAGGGTGTTTGCCAGAAGCACGGCAATGGTCATCGGCCCGACACCGCCGGGAACGGGGGTAATGGCCCCGGCGACCTTGCTGGCCGAGTCAAAATCCACATCCCCCACCAGCCGCATTTTCCCCTCGCCCTTTTCCGGGGCGGGGATGCGGTTGATGCCCACGTCAATCACCGTCGCACCCGGTTTGACCCAGTCACCAGTGATCATCTCCGGCCGTCCGACCGCGGCCACCAGAATATCGGCGCGCTTGCAGACCTCTTGAATATCGCGGGTGCGGGAATGGGCAATTGTCACCGTGCAGCTGTCGCGCAACAACAGTTGCGCCATCGGTTTGCCAACGATATTGGAACGCCCGACAACGACTGCCTCCAGCCCCGACAGGTCGCCGTGACGTTCGCGCAGCATCATCAGGCAGCCAAGCGGCGTGCAGGGCACCATCGCCTTTTGCCCCGTTGCCAGCAGCCCGACATTGGAAATATGGAAACCGTCCACGTCCTTTTCCGGCGCAATCGCATTGATCACCGTCGCTTCGTCGATGTGATCGGGCACGGGCAGCTGGCACAAAATACCATGCACCGCCGGATCCGCATTCAAATCCGCGATCAGCGCCAGCAGCTTTTCCTGCGAGGTATCGGCCGGCAGCTTGTGTTCATAGGAATTCATCCCGACTTCGAGCGTCTGCTTGCCCTTGTTGCGCACATACACCTGCGAGGCCGGATCCTCCCCCACCAGAATAACCGCAAGGCCGGGGGTGATTTCGTAATCCACCTTCAGACGCGCAACATGCGCCGCGACCTTGGCACGAATAGTGGCGGCAAAGGCCTTTCCGTCGATAATATCTGCGCTCATCCGTTTTCCTTTACGTATCTGCGGCCATCGCCCTTTCTTCGCGGAGGATGGACCATTCAATCATCTGTCGCCAGATTTTTTCGGCCAGGTCGGGATCAAATCCGGCCCTTTGTGCATTGGCACGGGCTTTATCTGCGACCTCTTCAACGCGCGAGTCAATACGCGCAGGCAGGCCGGCCTGTTGTTTCAGATCGGCCGCGCGGTCAATATAGCGCGCGCGCTCTGCCAGCATATCGATAATCTGCGCATCCAGCGTATCGATCGCGGCGCGCAATTCGGTCATATTCCGGCAGGTTTCGGGGGGCTGACGCATGGCTTTTCCATCCTAAAGGCTTGGCACCCTTCTAGCGGATTATTCCGCCCCCCTCAACCTTAGAACAACCCTTCGATCTGCCCTTCGTCGTTCAGGCGGATCGACTCGGCCGAGGGTTTGCGCGGCAGGCCCGGCATGGTCATGATTTCGCCGCAGATCACCACGACAAAGCCGGCACCGGCGGACAGGCGTACCTCGCGCACGGGGACGGAATGGCCGGTCGGGGCGCCGCGCAAATCCGGGTCCGTGGAAAAACTGTATTGTGTTTTCGCCATGCAGATTGGCAGATTGCCATAGCCGGCGTCTTCCCAGGCGCGCAGCTGGGCGCGGATTTTCTTGTCTGCCAGAACCTCGTCCGCCCGATAAATCCGTTTGGCGATGGTTTCGATTTTCTCGAACAGGGGCATATCGTCGGGGTAAAGCGGGGCAAATTGCGCCGCGCCGCTATCGGCCAGCTCCGCCACCCGTGTGGCCAGCGCCCTGGCCCCCTCGCCGCCCTGTTCCCAGTGCTTGCTCAGGATCGCCTCGGAGCCATGACCGGCCACATAGTCGGTGATCGCCGCGATCTCGGCATCCGTATCCGTTACGAAATGGTTAATGGCCACCACCACCGGCACGCCGAAGGATTTCATGTTTTCAATATGCCGGCCAAGGTTCGGCGCCCCATCCAGAACCGCCTGCACATTTTCCGCCCCCAGATCGGCCCGCGCCACGCCGCCGTTCATTTTCATCGCCCGCACGGTCGCCACGATCACCACCACATCGGGGGCAATGCCGGCCTTGCGGCATTTGATGTTCATGAACTTCTCGGCCCCCAGATCGGCGCCAAAACCGGCCTCTGTCACCACATAATCGGACAGCTTCAGCGCCGTTTTCGTCGCCACAACAGAATTGCAGCCATGCGCGATATTGGCAAACGGCCCCCCGTGGACAAAGGCGGGGTTGTTTTCCAGCGTCTGCACCAGATTGGGCTGCATGGCCTGTTGCAGCAGCACGGTCATGGCGCCATCGGCCTTCAGGTCACGACAATAGATCGGGCTGCGGTCCCGACGGTAGGCAACGATAATATCGCCAAGACGTTTTTGCAGGTCGTCCAGATCGTCGGCCAGACACAGAATCGCCATCACCTCGGATGCCACGGTAATGTCAAAACCGGTCTGGCGCGGGAAGCCGTTGGCCACCCCCCCGAGCGAGGTCACAATATCGCGCAGCGCCCGGTCGTTCATGTCCTCTACCCGTTTCCAGGTCACGCGGCGCTCGTCTATTTCCAGCTCGTTTCCCCCGTAAATATGGTTGTCGATCATGGCGGACAGCAGGTTGTGCGCGCTGGTAATGGCATGAAAATCGCCGGTGAAATGCAGGTTCATGTCCTCCATCGGGACCACCTGCGCCATGCCACCCCCGGCGGCGCCGCCCTTCATCCCGAAGCACGGCCCGAGCGAGGCCTCGCGGATACAGATCGCAGCGTTTTTACCCAGCACATTCAGCGCATCGCCCAGACCGACCGTGGTGGTGGTTTTCCCCTCGCCGGCCGGAGTCGGGTTGATGGCGGTGACAAGGATCAGCTTGCCATCATCCTTGGGGGCCTGTGCGGCGATGAATTCGGCGGAAACCTTGGCCTTGTCATGGCCGAAAGGCAGCAGCTCGCTATCGGGGATGCCCAGCTTGGCGCCGATTTCCTGAATCGGTTTTTTGTCGGCTTCGCGGGCGATTTCAGTATCGGTCTTATACCCCATGGGATGTCCTTTCAGGATGAATCAGCTCCTTCATTGTTAGGAGTCCCGATCCCCGAAAGCGAGGTTTTTTTCGACGCCCGAGGCGTAAACTGCGACAAAACGGCAGGTGGTCCGCACATAAAAAAACGGGGCCGATGATCGACCCCGTTTTTGTATCAGCCCTGCGGCTGCGGTTTCATGCCCCCGCCCTTGGGCTTTGGCACGGTCGGGATGGCGGCAATACCGCCGCTTTGCCCCTTGGTGGGGGTGTCATCCTCGTCCGAATCGCGGTTCAGCGGCTCGCCCGCGATCACTTTGGTAATCTCAGCACCGGTCAGCGTTTCGTATTCCAGCAGCCCTTGCGCCAGATTTTCCAGATCCTGCGCCTGTTCCGTCAGGATACGTTTCGCGGTTTCAAACCCTTCATCGACCAGCTTGCGCACCTCGGCATCGATAAGCTCCTGCGTTTCGGGGCCGGCCTGGATACCGCCACCCTGCGGGCCAAGATAGGTCTGCTGCTCGGTGGAATATTCGATATTGCCCAGCTTTTCCGACATGCCGAACTGCGTAACCATGGCGCGGGCAATCCGTGTTGCCTGCTGGATGTCCGAGGACGCCCCCGAGGTCACATTCTCCGGCCCGAAGGTCAGCGTTTCCGCCACCTTTCCGCCCATCGCCATCGCGATTTTGGATTTGTATTTGGTCATGGTTACCGACAGCTGGTCGCGTTCGGGCAAGGACATCACCAGCCCCAGCGCACGGCCGCGCGGAATGATCGTTGCCTTGTGGATCGGGTCATGCTGCGGGACATTCAGACCGACGATGGCATGGCCTGCC
>JALWQC010000065.1 GCA_027080755.1 Paracoccaceae bacterium | reverse complement strand
GCCCGCATCCAGCGCCATATCGACCGCTTTTTGCAGCCCCTTGTTGCGGGTCTTGGCCAGTTTGATCAGCAAGGGCAGGTTGGCCCCGTAAATCACGGCACGGTTTTCCGCATCACAGGCCTTGATTGCCAGGTTGGAGGGGGTGCCGCCGAACATATCGGTAATGACCACCACCCCGTCGCCACTATCGACCTGCTTTATGGCGGCATCGATTTCCTGTTGCTTGGCGTCACGGTCGCTTTCGGCATTGATGGCCACGGCGACGATGCCGGGCTGTTTTCCCACGACATGTTCAAGCGCGGCCAGATATTCCCGCGCCAGTCCCCCGTGTGCAACAATTACAATACCGATCATACGCGCCCGACCCTTTCGCTGGCTTGGCGTTCCAGTTCCCTGTGGCGAATAGACACCTGCCAGCCCTGCGCTGCAAGCGTTTTTGCCAGTTCCTGCGCCACAAAAACCGAGCGGTGCTTGCCCCCCGAACAGCCCAGCCCGATCGACAGATAGGATTTTCCTTCCTTGCGATAGGCCGGCAGCAACAGTTTGCACATATCGTCAAGCTGCTGGAAAAACGGTGCAAACAGCGGGTCGGCGGCGATATAGCGGGCTACTGGGGCGTCCGTGCCGTTCATGGCCCGCAACTCGCTTTGCCAGTGGGGATTTTGCAAGAACCGGCAGTCGAATATCATATCCACCCCGCGCGGCGTGCCGCGTTTGTAGGAAAACGACTGCACAGAGACACTAAGCCCGTGGGAGCTGTCGGTTTTGAACAACCGCCCGATTTCCGCCTTCAGGTCATGGGGGGACATGTCCGAGGTGTCGATATAAACCCCCGCGCGGTCGCCAAGTCCGGCCAGCATGTCCCTTTCGCGACGGATGCCGATGATCGGGGATTCGGCGGGGGCAAGGGGATGGCGGCGGCGGGTTTCGCTGAAACGGCGCAGCAGGGTTTCCTCGTTACAGTCAAGGAATACGAGCTCCGGCATCTGGTCCGGCTCTGCGTCCAGGGTGGCCAGCAGGGCCTCGGGGGCGAAACCGCGGGACCGGGTGTCTATGCCCACGGCCAGCGGACGTTCCGGCGCGGTGCCGGTCAGCAGACGGGGCAACAGGCCCAGCGGCAGGTTGTCGATGGCCTCGAAGCCCAGATCCTCCAACGCGCGGATGGCCGTGGTGCGCCCCGCCCCTGCGGGACCGGTTATCAGCAACAGACGGGGGGGCTGGGGGTTAGACATGGCGGCCATATCGCAGGTAAAGAGTTAAGGCATCGGCAAGGTTCGGGGTATCTTTGCCAAAAAACAGATCAAGCTCAACACCCGATTGCGTGATCTTGCGCAGGGGCGGCAGGCGGTCCGTTTCGCTTTGGGCCAGATCGACCAGACAGACGATTTGGGCATTGTCCTGTGTCGGGGCGTTCAGAATGGCGAATTTGCGGGCCTCCAGCAAACCGGCAATGGGGGCGGGGCTGCGGGCCAGAAGGCGGCCCTGATCCGGTGTTACGATCACGCGGTCATCGGCCACCAGACGCCCCCCGCGCGACAGAAGTTGCAAGGCCAGCGCCGATTTTCCCGCACCGGACGGGCCGGTGATCAGCGCGCCCCTGTCCCCGAAGGCCACGCAGCTGGCATGGAGAGGCGCGTTCATAGCGGCAGGACGACATAAAAACGTGCGCCGGTTTTTTCCCCGTCCCGATAGACATTTTCCGCCCAGATTTCCCCGCCGTGTGCCTCTACAATCTGGCGCGAGATCGCAAGCCCAAGGCCGGAATTATTGCCGAAATCCTGTTTGGGGCGGCTGGAATAGAAGCGTTTGAAAATATCCTTGAGGTTATCCTCGGGGATGCCCGGCCCTGTGTCCGTGACCGTGATCTCGACGCTTTGCCCTGTCTGGCGCATGGAAACGGTGACATGTCCGCCGGGCGGAACAAAGGAAACGGCGTTGGTGACCAGATTGACGAAAACCTGTGCCAGCCGGTTGGCCAGACCGGAAATTTCTACGGGGGCCTCGGGCAGGTCGGGGCGCACGGCGACGCCCTGCTTTTCGGCCAGCTCGGCCTGATAGGCAATGATGTTGCGCAGCAGATCGCCAAGATCGAAGGTTTCCATGTCGTCTTTGGCCAGCTCCGCATCCAGCCGCGAGGCGTTGGAAATATCGG
>JALWQC010000064.1 GCA_027080755.1 Paracoccaceae bacterium | reverse complement strand
ATTTCCCTGCCCCACACCAAATACGCCCTGCCGGCCTATTATGTGATTGCACCGGCCGAGGCTTCGTCGAATCTGAGCCGCTACGACGGGGTGAAATACGGGTATCGCGCCAAGATCAAGGCCGGCGAAGGCATCACGGAGATGTACGAACGCACCCGCGCCGAGGGCTTCGGGGACGAGGTGCAGCGCCGCGTGATGATCGGGGCCTATGTTCTGTCCGCCGGTTTCTATGACGCCTATTACATCCGCGCGCAAAAGGTGCGCACCCTGATCAAGCAGGATTTTGAAAAGGTCTTCGCCGACGGGATCGACCAGATTCTGACACCGGCCACCCCCTCGGCCGCTTTCGGCATTGGCGAGATGAAGGATGCGGATCCGATCAAGATGTATCTTAACGATGTGTTTACCGTGACCGTGAACCTTGCCGGTCTGCCGGGCGTTTCGGTGCCGGCCGGGTTGGATCACAACGGTTTGCCGCTTGGCCTGCAGCTGATCGGGCGTCCCTGGGAAGAGGGCGATATGCTGAATACCGCCTATGCGCTGGAACAGGCTGGCGGTTTTGCCGCAAAACCTGCTAAGTGGTGGTAATCAAGGTCTTTAGGAGAGTTCGATGTTGAAGAAATACGCCAGTATCCTGTTGATGGGCAGCGCCCTTGTTGCCTGTGACAATACGGTCCCCCTGGGGGGGCAGGGCTATTTCGATCCGCCGGCCCCGCAGGCAGAACAGGCCGCACAGGATGGCCCGATCAATCTGGTGCCCGATACCCCCGAAGCCCCGCAGGGGGATACAACCGCCACGCTGAACGCGGCGATTGACGGGGCGCAGGACGGCACGCAAACGCCGGCGGACGGCACGCAAACCCCGACCGATACCAGCGGGATTTCCACCGATGACGGCAGCCTGAACCTGAACGCCGAAACCTTTGCCGAACAGGAAGCCAAGCGCAACGCCGCTGCTGCCCTGCTGGCCGAGGCCCGCGCCAAATACACCATCATCGAGCCGGGCACCCTGCCCAAGATCGTGGCCGGTGTGAATATTGCCGAATACGCCCGCAGCACGACAAACAAGGTCGGGGAAAAGCTGTATCGCCGGCCGGTCATCAAGGACCGCTTCTCGCGCGCGGAATGCCGCAAGTTCAGCACGCCGGACGACGCGCAGCGCTATTTTCTGGCCAATGGCGGGCCGGAAAAAGACCCGCTCAATCTGGACCCGGACGGGGACGGTTTTGCCTGTAGCTGGTCGCCCGAGCCGTTCCGCATGTTGCGGTAAAAGAAAGCCCCGTCGATGCGGGGCTTTTTATTGCGGTTATACCTTCAGATTGCCGGCGCTTTGACGTCCGTCGCGCCCGTCAACCATATCGTATTCGATCGGCTGGTTATCCTGAAGGGTCTGCAACCCGGCCTCTTGCAGGGCTGTGATATGCACGAACACATCCTTGCCGCCCTCTTCGGGTTGAATGAAGCCGAAACCCTTGTCGGGATTGAACCATTTGACTGTGCCTTTTGCCATTTCTGACGTTCCTTTCCGTATTCTCCACGCCAGATTGGTGACGCAGTAGCAACACCAGTATAGCAAATTTCCGCTTTCAAAACAACAAACACGCGCAAAGGGTGGAAAAGGGCTGGAAAAAGGGGGCGTTTGCATGAAATACTGGAAAAGCGTTACAAGCGTTAATATATATTGCTCAGACATTAAGGTCATCACAGGGACAGGAGGGCAAATTGTCCGCTAAGCTGCTAAGAAGAATATCCTTTTTTGTGCTGATCGCCATTATCTGGACCGTCGCTGCGGGTTCTTTCGGGACCGGAGTATAGACATGGCCAAACGGTATGGCGGGAAGTTCAGCCCCGATGACTCAACCCTGGATGTCAAGGCCTCCGAGCCGGTCAATGTTTTTCGCAACCGCAAGGTGGTAAAGCCCTATCTGCGGGCCAAGATTCTGTTTTTTGTCCCCTTGCCCCTGCTGTTCAGCGGAATCGGGGAGCTGCGCGCCGGCGATGCCATGGGCATGATCGGGGAACTGGGGGCGCTGGCGCTTCTGATGCTGTCCCCCTGGATGCTGCGCGAGGGGCTGAAGGCCGAGGACGCCTATAACGAACGCAAGATCGCCCGCCCGCCGGCCATCCCGCGCAAGACATTTGCCGCCGTCCTT
>JALWQC010000063.1 GCA_027080755.1 Paracoccaceae bacterium | reverse complement strand
TGAGTGTATTCTGGACACCCGCCCGCTGAACGACGTGGCGCATGTCTCCGTGGACGATATCGCCAAACGGCTGATGGACTGCGGCTTCCACGCCCCGACCATGAGCTGGCCCGTCCCCGGCACCCTGATGGTAGAGCCGACCGAAAGCGAGCCGAAGGCCGAGCTGGACCGCTTCATCACCGCCATGCTGGCCATCCGCGCCGAGGCGGCCGATATCGAAGCCGGCAAAATCGCCCATGACGACAGCCCGCTGGCCCACGCCCCGCACACGGTAGAGGATCTGGTGGGGGACTGGAACCGCGCCTATTCCCGCGAGCAGGCTTGCTTCCCGCCGGGGGCCTTCCGCGTGGACAAATACTGGCCCCCTGTCAACCGCGTGGACAACGCCTATGGCGACCGGCATCTGGTCTGCACCTGCCCGCCGGTCAGCGACTACCAGGAATAGGTTTTCCTTGAAAAATCTGTAAAAACCGGTATTGAAAGGGTCGCTTTATTGCGGCCCTTTTTCTTATGACGGTGATCCATGAAATATCTTGCCCTTTCCGCCCTTCTGTTTGCCACCCCCGCCCTTGCCGGCCTTGAAGTCCAGCAGGTAACCGACGACACCTACGCGCTTGTCGGTCCGATGGAACAACGCAACCCGGAAAACTTCGCCAATAACGCCACTTTCGGGGTGATTGTCACCAAGGACGGCGTGGTGCTGGTGGATGCAGGCGGCAGCTGGCTGGGGGCCGAGGAAATCGACAACACCATCGCCACGATCACCGACCAGCCGGTCAAGGTGGTTATCAACACCGGCGGGCAGGATCACCGCTGGATGGGCAATTCCTACTGGCTGGCCAAAGGGGCGCGGGTGATTGCCTCGGAAGACGCCGTTGCCGACCAGAAGGACCGCGAGTCCGAAGAAATGTCCGCCCTTGCCGCTATGCTCCACGACAGTTTCAAGGGAACCGAGGCGGCTACCGCCACCACCACCTTCGATACCGAGCTGGCCTTCAATTTCGGTGGCGTCGATATCGACATCCGCCATCTGGGCGCGGCCCATACCCCGGGCAACAGCATCGTCTGGCTACCCGCCGAGGGCGTGGTTTTCACCGGCGATCTGGTCTATGTGGAACGCATCCTTGGTGTTGGCCCGCAATCGAATTCCGCCAGCTGGATCGATGTGTTCGAAAAGATGGCCAGGCTGAATCCCGAACATATCATCCCCGGCCACGGCCATGCCACCACGCTGGCCGAGGCGACGAAAGACACCTATGACTATCTGGTGAACCTGCGTCAGAAGATGGGCGAATACATGGCGGTTTCCGACGATATCATCAACTCCGTGCATATCGACCAGTCGGCCTTTGCCTACCTGAAGAATTTCGACCAGCTGGCCGGCAAAAACGCCCAGCAGGTGTTTACCGAAATGGAATGGGAATAGGGTACCGGACGCGCGCGTGGCGGGCCGACAATGAAAATCCACGCTTTAACCGATGGTTGCGGGCTGTGAGCTTTCTGCTGACGCCCGGGAACGTCGCGGCCCCCTCTCCGGCGGCTGCCGGCCGACCGGGGATACGAGACCGCCATACCCCAAGGCGTAGACCTATGCGCGCAGGTTTTTCCCGGAATCGACAATTTCCGTATACTGGCCGCTGGGACGGAAAGCATAGAGGTAATCCTCCAGCACCGCCTCCATCGCTGTCGGGGTAATCCCGAGCGCCGCAAACCCCGCCGTATCCGGTGCCACCACGTTATCCGTTTTCAGCGCCCGCAGCTGGTCACGCGACACAATGGCCGGATACAACCCGCGCGTTGCCTTGGAAAACATATCGAACGCCCAGGCCCAGATATAGGCATACCAGCGCCACAGGCCGATCACGAGTCCGGGCCGCTCGATCACATGCAGCATCCGCTTCATCAGCTGGCGGAAGCTTTCCACATCCGGCCCGCCCAGTTCGTAAACCCCGCCGGCAACATCCTGCGTCAGGGCCAGCTCGGCCGCCTTGGCGACATCATCCACATACACCGGCTGGAATTTGGTATCTGCACCGGCAATCGGCACGATATGCGTCATGCGCGCAACGGCGGCGAAGCTGTTGAAAAACTTGTCCTCGGTCCCGAAAACCAGCGAGGGACGCAGGACAACCGCATCGGGGAAGGCCGCCTTGACC
>JALWQC010000062.1 GCA_027080755.1 Paracoccaceae bacterium | reverse complement strand
CTGCACCCTCGGGCCGTTGACCAACATCGCGATGGCCCTCAACCGCGCGCCGGAAATCGCCCCGCGCATCCGCGAGATCGTGATGATGGGCGGCGGCTGTTTCGAGGGCGGCAACACCACCCCCGCCGCCGAATTCAACATCTACGTCGATCCCCATGCCGCCGATATCGTGTTTCGCGCCGGCATCCCGATCACCATGTTCCCGCTGGACGTCACCCATCAGGCGTTAACCACGCACAAACGGGTAGAGGCCTTTCGCGCCCTTGGCACCAAAGCCGGCACCGCCACCGCCGATCTTCTGGATTTTTTCGAGCGTTTCGACGAGGAAAAATACGGCACCGACGGCGGCCCCCTGCATGACCCGAACGTGATTGCCTGGCTGCTGCGGCCGGAAATATATCAGGGCCGCCACATAAACGTGACGATCGAGACCGCCTCGGAATTAACCATGGGAATGACGGTGGCCGACTGGTGGGGGGTGACCGATCGGCCGAAAAACGCCTTTTTCGTGCGGAATCTGGACGCGGATGCCTTTTATTCGCTGTTAGTGGAGCGCATCGGCACGCTTGGCGCTTGACTCCCCCCGCTTGAGCCAACAAATGCCCTGTGATACATTGCAAACCGTTCGGTGCCACCCCCGGCACATAATTCTGAAGGAGGGCAATCCCCTGTCCGAACAAGTAGACGCCGCCGAAAAGGCCGCGAAATCCGCAACAACCACCATCGGTGCCAGCGGAAACAAAGACGCAAGCGCCGCGATGCTGGCGCGTATTCTCGGCTCGCTCGATGAAAACAAGGCCGAGGATGTTGTGGTAATCCCGCTGGCGGGCAAATCCGAAATGGCCGACAATATGGTTATCGCCTCGGGGCGGTCCACACGGCAGGTCTCGGCGCTGGCCGATATGCTGTTCAAGAAAATCAAGGAAGAAACCGGGATTATCTGCCGGTTGGAGGGCAAGGACTCCGGTGACTGGGTTCTGATCGACTGCGGCGACGCGGTGGTGCATCTGTTCCGCCCCGAGGTCCGCGAGTTCTACCAGCTGGAAAAAATGTGGCAGGCGGCTGGCGGCCCTTCGGAAGACGCATAAATGCGCGTCAGCCTCTGTGTTGTCGGGCGTCTGCGTGCAGGCCCCGAACGCGAACTCCTTGACGACTACCTGACCCGTTTTGATCGCACCGGCCGCGCCCTTGGCCTTGGTCCCGCGCGAGTGATCGAGGTAGAGGATAAAAAAGGCGGCGGCATGGCGGCCGAGGGCAAGCTGCTGCGCGCCGCCCTCCCCAAGGGCGCGCTGCTGGTGACGCTGGACGAGCGGGGCAAGCTGCTGACCTCGCCGGAGTTTTCCCGCAAGCTGGGCGACTGGCGCGACGGGGGGCGGCAGGACGTGGCCTTTGTGATCGGGGGCGCCGACGGCATCGCGCCCGACCTGCGCACCGATGCGGATTTTTCCCTGTCTTTCGGCAAAATGGTCTGGCCGCATATGCTGGTGCGGGTGATGCTGGCCGAACAGCTGTATCGCGCGGCCTCCATTCAGGCCAACAGCCCCTACCATCGGGCTTGATTGCGCGCGGGCGGGGGCCTACATAAACAGCAACGCAAACCGGAGGTCCCCCCATGCCAGCACCCAAACCCGTAGTTCTGTGTATCCTCGACGGCTGGGGCCTGCGCCCCGAGCGCGAAAACAACGCCGTCGCGCTGGGCAATACCCCGAATTTCGACCGCATCATGTCCGAATGCCCCCACGCGCAACTGTCCGCCCATGGCGAGGCGGTCGGCCTGCCTGCGGGCCAGATGGGCAATTCCGAGGTCGGGCATATGAACATCGGCGCGGGGCGGATTGTCTGGATGGACCTGCCCAAGATCAACAATGCGATTGCCGACGGCTCTTTTGACAAAAACCCCGCTCTGCAACGGTTTATCGACAAGCTGAAGGCCAGCGGCGGGGTGGCGCATATCGCGGGCCTTGCCTCGCCCGGGGGGGTGCATGCGCATCAGGACCATATCGCCCGCGCCGCGCAGGTGATCGCCGCGGCCGGCATTCCGGTGGCGATCCATGCCTTTACCGACGGGCGCGACGTGGCCCCGAAATCGGCGGGGGAGCAGCTCTCCAAGCTGGAAAAGGATCTGCCGGAGGGCGCGCGGATTGCCACGCTGGTCGGGCGG
>JALWQC010000061.1 GCA_027080755.1 Paracoccaceae bacterium | reverse complement strand
GAATAACCACGGCATCGGAGACTTCGTCCGCCAGATCCCCAAGGCCCGAGCCCAGCGTAATCCCCAACACCCGCGCCTCCCCCCCGGCACGGTTACGAATAATTCCGGCGGCTTCTTTCCAAGGCTGACCCATGACGATTCCCTTCCTTTTTACCATTTGGTAAATTTATCCGCAAAAGGCGGAAAAGGAAAGAGTGACCTTGTTGGAAGGCGGGGTCAAGAACAATGGTCCCCCTGTGCCTGCCTAGCCGCGAAATTCCTGCGACGGCATCACCAGCAGCAGCTCGTCAAGCTCCTGCCCGGAGGTCTCGATATAGTCGCGGCCGTGGATATTTCCGGCAATCATTGTCCCCAGCATATGCGGACGGGCCGCCAGTCGCAGGCGCAGATCCGAGGCAAAGCCCGCAATCCCGCGCGCCGCCTCCCTGTTGCTACCCAGCCGCATTTCCAGAATGTCCGGCGGCATTTCCCACGTCAGTTTCCGCAAGACCTCGTTCTGGCTTTCGGCGCGTTTTTGCGCTGCCTCCTTCATATCCAGATAGACCAGCGCCCTGAACTGGGCATCCGCACAGATCGACAGCGCGGCCAGAAGCATCCGCAGATGTTCGCCCTCGACAGCAGGCGCGGCGGCGACAAGGCGGATCGCATCGGCAAAACGGTTGAAGCTGTAGCCAAGCTTTTCCTCCACAGCGCCAAAAACCTGTTCCGCATCCGGTCGGTAGATGCTTTCATCCAGACGTTCCACATGGGTTTGCAGATCGACAAGGCCTTCGCGCACCCGCATTTCGCGCCATTTGGCCGGAAGGGCGTCCAGCTTGTCCTCGACCCGTTTCAAAGAGTCATCAAGCGCCCCGATCCGCTTCAGAATAATCGCGGTGCTGGCCATGGTAACACCGATACCGGCCACCGAGGTGACCAGCGTTGCCAGTTGCAGCGTTTTCAGCCCGCCCATCAGGCTTTCGAGATGATTGAGCTTCGATTTGATCTGCTCGTTCTGCACGGCCGTCACGATCGAGCCGACCCCCCCGAGCGGATTGGCCACATTGCCCAGCGCCCCCGCCCCCTTCTCCATCATCTTGCCCAGAAGGCCGGTTTCCTGAAGATGCGCCACGATACGGCCGGTATTCGCGTCTTTCAGGATAGCGCCGTATCGCACCAGTTGGCCGCTGGCCAGCCCCGGAATATTTTCGGCGGCGACAGAAAACGGGATCAGGAAAGGGGACGTCATGGCAGGTTTTCCAGTCGTTTGTTGGCAATAACGTCGATGCCCGCCAACAGGGTGCGACAGACCGAAGGGGCCGCAGGATCGGCGGGGTCACCGATGGCCTTGATTCTGAGGTTTTCTTTGACCTGCGCACTGTATCTGCGGCGGATTCGGCCAACCGTGTGCCTGCCGATCTGGTTGCCCCCCGCGCCGGCAAGCGCCGCGACACCGGCAAAGGCAGAAAGGACCGGCACGCTGATTACCGAGGTCGTAAAAACAAAAAACGAGGTCGTTGTGACCGTCGCAATACTAAGCGCCAGGGGCACAGCCCCGAGCGGGGCAAGTGTCAGCGCCACGGCGGCACCGGCCCCGAGCGCCTCGCCCAAAGACAGGGCATGCACATCCGCGGCATGGCCCAGCGCCTGCTCGGAATCACCGGCCGAGGTTTCGAGCTCCGGCCGGAATTCCGCCATCAGCGCCTGCAGCCATTCCTCGACAACGGGGGCGACGTGTTTGTTATGGAAACGGGACCGACGCAGGATAGCCGCCCCTGTCATCCCTTCGGCCAGCCGGTCGATTTCGGGCTCGAACGCGGATACCCGTGCCTCGATAGACCGCACAAGATCAAGGCGGGCCTTGTCGCGCCAGTCCAGTATCAAGGCGCGGTCCAGTTCTGACACGGTATTCAATCGGGGCTTCCTTTGGCGAGTGTTTCCTTTTTATAGCAAACGCCAGCCGGCCGCACAATCATAACGCGCCCCTAATGGATCTTCCGTTTCTTCGCCTTGGCCGCAAAGGGGTTTTCGTCGGCGCGCAGGTGCAGGCGGATCGGGGTGCCGGGCATGTCGAAATCCTCGCGCAGGCCGTTGACCAGATAGCGGGTGTAGGCGGCCGGCAGTTTGTCGGGGATGGAGCATTTGACGATGAAGGTCGGCGGGCGGGTTTTTACCTGTGTCATGTAG
>JALWQC010000060.1 GCA_027080755.1 Paracoccaceae bacterium | reverse complement strand
ACCTCCTGCCCCGGGACATACATGCCCTTGGTCTGCAGCCACAGTTCCTCCATCGCTTCCTTGCCACCGCCGGACACGGATTGATAGGTGGACACCACCACGCGCTTGATCTTTGCGCGGTCGTGCAGCGGCTTCAGGGCGACAACCATCTGCGCGGTGGAACAGTTGGGGTTGGCGATGATGTTTTTCTGCGCATAGCCTTCGATATCGTCGGGATTTACCTCGGGGACGATCAGCGGCACCTGCGGATCATAGCGATACAGCGAGGAGTTATCGATCACGATGCACCCCGCCTTGGCCGCCACCGGCGCATATTTCGCCGTCGCCTCGGAGCCGACAGCAAACAGCGCGATATCCCAGCCGGAAAAATCGAAGGTATCCAGATCCTGCGTCTTCAACGTTCGCTCGCCAAAGCTGACCTCGGTCCCCAGGGACTTGCGGCTGGCAAGCACGGCGATTTCATCCACCGGAAACTTGCGTTCATCCAGAATGTTCAGCATTTCACGGCCCACATTGCCAGTGGCGCCAACGACAACGATACGATAACCCACGGTTTTTCTCCTGATAAAGGGATAGCGGGGGATACTTAGCGCCAAACGCATAGGAAAGAAAGCGCCTATTGTTTGATCTCGCGCATAGGGGGTATCGCGGAAATCTGCTATACTACGGGCAAGCCGGTGGATAACCGCGCCTCCGGCCCCTATTAAAAGGAGGATATTATGTTACGCCTACTCAAGAAATTACCGCTTGTGGCCCTTGTGCTGGGTCCCGTTCTGGCCGCGCCGGCCCATGCGGCCGCCGTGCGCATCGACTGTCCGGTCACGCAAGTCCGCACCGAGATCACCACCCCCCTGTCCGATGGCTGGTGGCAGACGCCGCAGGTCGGCAATCTGCAAAGCACCAAGATCGGGAAGGTCGGCGGCAAGGATACGCTGATGTGCGGATACTGGGCCTATGGCAAGACCGTTTATATCATGAAAGAGGCCCCCGAAGGCGCCAATTGCACTGCCGATGCCACGGGTTTCAGCTGCACCACACAACTGGTTGTCGTTCCGCTGCCGGTTCCCGCGCTGCTGGACCCGATCACCTATAAAACCGGCTCGATTTCGCTGAAACAGACGTGGATGGCCGATTTCGACAATGGCACCACCGGCGGACAAAACGGTGCCGACCTCTGGTTCGAGGCCAAAACCGCCACCGCGCGTTTCCTTGTGCCGCAAAACGGGGCGACGATGGCCATTGCCGGCAACCGGTCGATCGGGCTGGCCGGATGCAAGACGCTGGCCGGTTATACCAACGCCCCGATGCCCGTGGAAATCTTCCGCACCGGCCTGTATGTCTGCGTGAAAACGAACGAGGGGCGCTATTCCCAGTTCCGTGTCAACGCCGCCGCAGGCCCCAGCCCCGCCACGCTGGAGCTGGGCTTTACCACCTGGGCCAACTGACGAAACGGGGGTCAGGCGGGGGACTGCTTAGGGCGTAGACCTATAAACCCCGCGCCGCCAGTTTAGCAGATTTTCGTCCCGAGCAGGCGCAGGGCCGCCGGAATAGTGTTTCTATTTCAAGGGCCTGCAACGCACTCGGGGCGAAAATCCGCCAAACCCGAAGGGCGCGACCCTCGCTTCATCTCAATGGCTTGGACCGCTTGCAAAGGGGACCACCCTGTGCGGCGCGTCCCAACCCATTGATATTTCGCGAGGGACGCGCTGGCGGTGCGGGGTTTATAGGTCTACGCCCTAACCTCACCCCTATGTGACGTGCATGTGAACGCGCCACGAGGTAGGAGGGGACATGAAAAAGATACCGATCACCGCCGCCGCCCTTGTTTTCACCGCAAGTCTGGCCTTTGCCAACATCCCCGGGGTCCTTGCCGTCAAGGCCACGCAATCCGGTGACCTCTGGCGATTCGACGTCACCTTGCAACATGCCGATACCGGCTGGGACCACTACGCCGACGGCTGGGGGGTCTATACGCCGGACGGGGTAAAGCTGGGCTATCGCGTGCTGGCACATCCCCATGTCAACGAACAACCCTTCACCCGCAGCCTTGGCGGCGTGGCGATTCCCGCGGGAATCACACAGGTCATCATCCGCCCGCATGATCTGGTGCACGGGGATGGCCCCGATTTTATCGTTGATCTGGAATAAGCGTTTCGATGAAAAGCCGAAACGCTTATTC
>JALWQC010000059.1 GCA_027080755.1 Paracoccaceae bacterium | reverse complement strand
GGGCTCGGGCAGGGCAATGGTGCGGGCGCTTGCGGGGGTCGGGCGGTCGGGCAGATGCGCGGCAAAGTCCCGCGCCGCCTGCAACAGATCCCCATCCGCGATTTTGTCAATTCCGCCAAGGGATTGCATTTCCCCAGCCGTTTTGAACCCGCCCGAGCAACACATGTCCAGCGCCGCCTCTACCCCGATCAGACGCGGCAGACGTTGCGTACCGCCGGCGCCGGGGATCAGGCCGACCTTGACCTCGGGCAGGCCGAATTTCGTGTCGGGCGCGGCAATGCGGAAAGCGCAGCCCATCGCGATTTCAAAACCGCCACCCAGAACCGTGCCGTGCATCGCAGCGATCCACGGAACCTCGCTGGCCTCTATGGCGTCCACAACGTCGGGCAGATGCGGCTCCTGTGCGGGGGCGTCAAATTCGGCCATGTCACCGCCGGCAATAAAGGTGCGGCCGGCGCAGGACAGAACCGCCGCTTTGGCCCCGCTGGCGGCAACTGCATCCACAGCCGCCATAAGCCCCGCCCGGACAGCGGTAGAGGTCGCGTTAACCGGCGGGTTGTCGATCGTGACAAAGGCAAGGTCGCCCTCGGTCCGGATGTTTACAATGTCGCTCACTTTGCACCCATGATTCCAAATCAGTCGCCAACACTATTGACCAACCGGTCGGTTTATGCAAATGTTTTGTTAACAAAGGCGCAAGGGGAAAGACATTGACAACAACCGCGCAAGAACGGGCCGAGAAAAGCGCCGCAGCGATGTGGGCCAACGACGATGCCTCCAAATGGCTGGGGATGGAGCTGGTCTCTGTCGGCCCCGGCACGGCGGTCGTCAGGCTGAAAGTGGCAAAACACCACACCAACGGGCATGACAATTGTCACGGCGGGATTATCTATGCACTGGCCGATTCCGCCTTTGCTTTTGCCTGCAACAGCTACAACAAAATCACCGTCGCGCATCACAACAGCATCACCTATCTTGTCCCCGGAACGCTTGGGGATACCCTGACAGCGACGGCACAGGAAATCAGTGTTGCCGGCCGCTCCGGTATATATGACGTCAGCGTCACCCGTGACGATGGCACCGTAATCGCGCAGTTCCGTGGTGGATCGCGCATCATCAAAGGCACCCATTTCGAGGAACCCCAATGAAAGACCTGACCCCCCGTAAAGAAGACCTCGACCCGATTGAAATCGCCTCGCGCGATGAAATCTCGGCCCTGCAGCTGGACCGGATGAAATGGTCGCTGAAACATGCCTATGACAATGTGCCCTTCTACAAACAGAAGTTCGACGAAGCCGGCGTGCATCCCGACGATCTGAAAACCCTGTCGGATCTGGCAAAATTTCCCTTCACGGTGAAACAGGACCTGCGCGACAATTACCCCTTCGGCATGTTTGCCGTGCCGCGCGAACAGATCCGGCGTATCCACGGATCATCCGGCACCACCGGCCAGCCGACGGTTGTCGGCTATACCGAGCGCGATCTGGACACATGGGCGAGCGTTGTTGCCCGTTCCCTGCGCGCCAGCGGCACCCGCCCGGGGGATGTGGTGCATGTGGCCTATGGCTACGGGCTGTTTACCGGCGGGCTGGGGGCGCATTACGGCGCGGAAAAGCTGGGCTGCACGGTGGTTCCGGTTTCCGGCGGTATGACTCCGCGACAGGTGACTTTGATCGAGGATTTCAAAGCCTCTACCATCATGGTGACGCCGTCCTATATGCTTTCGATCCTTGATGAATACCGCAAGCAGGGCCGCGATCCGCGTGAAAGCCCGCTCGATGTCGGGATTTTCGGGGCCGAGCCGTGGACAAACGCCCTGCGTTCCGAAGTCGAGGAAGCCTTTGACATGCACGCCGTCGATATTTACGGCCTGTCCGAGGTCATGGGTCCGGGCGTTGCCAACGAATGTGTGGAAACCAAGGACGGGCTGCACATCTGGGAAGACCATTTCTACCCCGAGGTCATAAACCCCGAAACCGGCGAGGTTGTGGAGGATGGCGAGCAGGGCGAACTGGTGTTCACCTCGCTGACCAAAGAGGCGTTTCCCATCATCCGCTACCGCACCCGCGACCTGACCCGCCTGCTGGCCGGCACGGCGCGATCCATGCGGCGGATGGAAAAAATCACCGGCCGTTCCGACGATATGATCATCCTGCGGGGCGTGAATGTTTTCCCGACCCAGATAGAAGAACAGATCATGGCCGTTCCGACCCTTGCAGCGCATTTCCAGATTGAGCTGTTGCGCAAGGGCCGCATGGATGCAATGACCGTGCATGTAGAAGCCACGCACGAGGCCGCCAGCCCCGAGGCGCGCGCCGCCTCTGCGCAGGCTCTTGCCAAACGGATCAAGTCCGTCATAGGTATATCGGCAAGCGTTAACGTAGCGGAACCGGGGGCAGTTGTGCGCTCGCAAGGCAAAGCGGTGCGCGTTGTCGATAATCGCCCGAAGGAATAGCGTGTGGCCAGAACTATTGCCAAAGACCACGATGAAAAACGTATTTCCATCCAGCACATGGCGGCAAAGGTTTTTGCCGACACCGGATTTGACCGCGCGTCGATGACGCAGCTTGCCAAGGCGTGCGGCATATCCAAGGCGGCGATTTACCATTATTACGACAGCAAGGACGATCTGCTGTTCGATATTCTGGAAACCTACCTGAAATCCCTTCGGGACAGGGTTGGTGCCGTAACGCCGGACGGAAAAGCCCCCGAAGAATACCTGCGCGCCATCATCCTTGAAATCCTGCTGGCCTATCGCGGGGCGGATGACTACCACCGGGTGCAGGCCAATGCGATGGGTGCATTGGACCCCGAGCGCCGCCGGATCCTGATGGATTACCAGCGCGCACTGGTGCAACAGGTCATGGATGCCCTGCGCGCCGTGGTATCCCCCGAAGTCGCCACCGACAAAAAGCGCCTGCGCTCCATCACCATGTCCCTGTTCGGTACGCTGAACTGGTATTACATGTGGAACACGGACAAGGGCATAGAAAACCGCAAGGAATATGCCGCGCTGGTCGGGGACATCATGCTGAACGGGGTTAACGGCCTGTAAATTTCGGGGCGCGCTTTTCCCTCATGGCCGCCAGCCCCTCGGCATGGTCGGCAGAGGCAAAGCAAGCCGCGATCCGTTCTGCCGCTGCCTGTTCGTCCAGCGTTCCGCGGCTGATTTCCACAATCGTGCGTTTCATGCCCTGCACCGCCATCGGTGCCAGATTTTCCAGTGTATCGGCCAATGCACCGGCCTTACCTTCCAGATCCTCCGGCCCCACCAGATAATCCAGAAAGCCGCAGTCCAACAGCGCCTGATCGTCGAAGTTTTCCGCCAGCAAAAACACCCGCCGCGCCATTTGTGCCCCCAGCCGCTGCACCACCCGCGCGATCCCCGCCGGATCGTAATGGATGCCGAGTCTGGCCGGCGGCACGAACATCTTCATGCCCTGCACGCCGATGCGGAAATCGCAGGCCATCGCCAGATCGACGCCGCCCCCGTAAACCCCGCCGTTCAGGGCGCAGATGGTCGGGGCGGGGAAGGACTCCAATGTGTTGCACAGGGTGGTCAGGGGGTTGTCGCCCCAATCCTCGCCCGCGACATCGCCAAGGGCGGCCCCGGAACAAAAGCTGCGGCCCGTTCCGGTCAGGACCAGCACGCGCAAGTCCTTGTCCGCCCAGTCGCGCAAGACCTCCGTCAGGCGGCGCATGGCCCCCTGATCCAGCGCGTTGTGCGTTTCGGGCCGGTTCAGCGTGATCCGGCCGGTGTTTCCGGTGATTTCCGTATCGATCATAGGTCAAACGTCGTGAAAAGCGGCGCGTGATCCGAGGGGCGTTCCCACCCACGGGCCGCGCGGTGAATGCGGGCCTCGCGGGCGGTGGCAGCGATATCCTCTGTCGCCCAGATGTGATCCAGCCGCCGGCCCTTGTCTGCCGCATCCCAGTCCCTGGCGCGGTAGGACCACCATGTATAGACTTTGCCATCTGGCATAAGCTGCCGGGTCGTATCCACCCAGTTTCCGGCCTTTTGCGCGGCGTCCAGATGCTCTACCTCTATCGGGGTGTGGCTGACGACCTTCAGCAGTTTCTTGTGGTCCCAGACGTCATTTTCCAGCGGGGCGATATTCAAATCCCCGACGAGGATGGATTTTTCCGGCGGCTCGGCGCCGAACCAGTCACGCATTTCGGTCAGGAAATCCAGTTTATGCCCGAATTTTTCATTCTTTTCGCGGTCGGGTTCATCCCCGCCAGCCGGAATGTAGTAGTTGTGGATGGTAACCCCGTTTTCCAGCCGCCCCGCCACATGGCGCGCATCCCCCTTGGCACAGAAATCGCGGTGGCCGGCATCCTCCATCGGCAGCCGCGACAGGATCGCCACCCCGTTATAGCCCTTTTGCCCGCGGGCGATCAGGCTATAGCCCAGATCGGCAAAATTTTCGGTGGGGATTTTATCAACCGGCGATTTGCATTCCTGAAGACACAGGACATCCGGTGACTCTTCTTGCAACAGTTTCAGCACAAGCGGCTCGCGCAGCCGGACAGAGTTGATATTCCATGTGCAGACAGTAAGGGACATGTGGTCCTCCGGGTATCAGGGCAGGGTTACAGCATCGCCGGAACGACCTGATCCGGCGGACGGTGGCCGTCGGCAAAGGTTTTGATGTTGATGATGACCTTTTCGCCCATCTCGATCCGCCCCTCTATCGTGGCGGATCCCATGTGCGGCAGCAGCAAAACATTATCCAGACCCTTCAGACGTGGATTAATATCGTTGCCGTTTTCAAAAACATCCAGCCCCGCACCGGCCAGCTCCCCCGCCCGCAGCATACGGGTCAAGGCGTTTTCGTCGATAATCTCGCCTCGGGCCGTGTTGATGATATAGGCCGTCGGCTTCATCAGTTTCAGGCGGCGCGCATTCAGCAAGTGGAACGTGCCGGGGGTGTGCGGGCAGTGGATTGTCAGGATATCGACCCGCGCCAACATCTGGTCCAGACTTTCCCAATAGGTCGCCTCCAGCGCCTTTTCGGTGTCGGCATGCAAACGGTGGCGGTTGTGGTAATGCACCTGCAACCCGAAGGCCCGCGCACGCCGCGCCACAGCCTGACCGATCCGGCCCATCCCCAGAATACCCAGCCGTTTGCCGCCAATCCGGTGCCCCATCAGGGCCGTGGGGGACCAGCCCTGCCATTCCCCCTGCTGCATCAGCATTGTGCCTTCACGCAGGCGGCGCGGAACGGCCAGAATCATCGCCATCGCCATATCGGCCGTGTCGTCGGTCAGAACGCCGGGGGTGTTGGATACCATAATACCGCGCTGCAAGGCGGTTTGCACATCGATATGATCGAACCCCGCGCCGTAATTGGCAATCAGCCGCAGGTTTTCCCCCGCTTGTGCCAGCATCTTCTGGTCAATCACATCGCCCAGCGTCGGCACCAGAACATCGGCCCGCTTCATCGCACCGGCCAGCGCCGCGGCATCCATTTTTTCGTCGGTTTCGTTCAGCTCCACATCGAAAAGTTCCCGCATGCGGGTTTCGACCGGTTCGGGCAAACGGCGGGTTACGACAACTTTCAGAGGGGCGTTCGGCATTTGTGTTCTGTCCTCGACTTGAAAACTTTGCTCTAACATGCCAGCAAAGAAGGCGCGGGGAAACGGAAAAATGATAATTTCCGGCGCCGCGGGGTATTACAGGCAAGGATTTCGGAAAAGATGCGTAGGGTTATTATCGGCAGCATTGCCATATTCATGCTGGTTCTGGGATTGGCCGGACCATCATTCGCACAGGAAACCGCCACAGCGGGGCCGGTCACCGGCCTGCCTTTGCCGCGGTTTGTCAGCCTGAAGGCCAGCAACGCAAACGTGCGGCGCGGGCCAAGCCAGTCCCACAAGATCGACTGGATCCTGACGCGCAAGGGCACGCCGCTGCTGGTAACAGCCGAATTCGAACACTGGCGTCGGGTGCAGGACGAGGACGGGGCGGGCGGCTGGATCCATTACGCTCTTCTTAGCGGCCACCGGACGGTGGTTGTGCGGGCGGAACGGGCCGCTATGCACAAAACGCCGGACGATACCTCGGCCACTGTGGCACTTGTGGAAAAGGGGGTTATTGCCTCGCTCGGGGCGTGCAATCCGGACTGGTGCGAAATAGAGGCGAGCAAAATCACCGGCTGGATCCGGAAATCCGAAATCTGGGGCGTCGGAACGGCGGAAATCCGCGAATAGGAAACTGTAACGAAATTACTACATTAGCGTTATTGCCCGCGACAGCCACAACCGTTATCATACGCACGAATTTTACACCCAGCAGGAGTCATTTTTGATATGAGTCGAATTGCCGTAACAACGACCGCCATAGCCCTCCTTGGTAGCGCCACTTGCGCGCTTGCCGCCAATGATCTGCAAACCACGCTGGACCTTGCTGTCCGTGGTATGATCGACGCAGGTTCCGAGGTTGCCTATAGCGACCGCGTCGTCGGGAATGACGGTAGCGTCCTTTATAAGGATCTGGTCATTACCAACAAGGACGACGGGCTTACCGTCAGCGCCCCGTGGATCAAGGGGACACCCTCTGCCAGCGATCCGTCAGTGGTAACTTTTACCTTTGCCAAGGATATTGCAGTAACCGGCACCGATACCGGCATGGAATTCACTTTCCATATCGTAACGGACGGCATGGAGCTGACCACAAACGGCCTGCTGCGCGAAGCCATGAGCAAAGAAGACGTAAGCGTCAACTTCGGCGCGGATTCCTTCCGTCTGAAGGGCGGAGAGGCCGACAACCCCGTCCTGCGCAAGCTTCTGGCCGATTTCGGATCGGTAGGGTTCGAAATGCTGACATCCAAGGAACAGTCCCATGTTGAAGGCGGCCTTGCCCTGGACAAAATGGATGCCGTTTACGATTTCACCACTGATGGCACCACACAATCCGGCGCCCAGACGTCCGGCCCGCTGAATGTGACCTTTGCCTTTGATGTTCCGTCGGATGAAAACGATGCGATGGGCTATCTGGACGGGTCCAAATCCGCCATAATCAAGCTTACCGGCGGTGCCAGCACTTCGACCGCCAATATAGACAGCGGGGATATGGCGTTCTCTATCGCCAGCACGGGCGAGCCTTCCTCGCTGCTGCTGCAAATGGTTGACGGAACCTTCCTGTATGACATGCAAAACGGGAAAATCCAGGCAACCGTCACCCCCGGGGCCGGTATTCCGATCCCGCCGGTCGATCTGGGTTTGAGCGCCCTTGGCATGAAAGTCGCCATTCCGTTCAACACCGCCGATGCACCGGAAAAGGCGTCTGTAAACCTCATGATCTCCGATCTGACAGTGGGCGAGGGGCTGTGGTCCATGATCGACCCGGGCAAAACCATTCCGCGCGATCCGGCACAGCTGAATATCGACATGGAAGCGATGGTGCAGCTTGACCCGATCGCTATGGCTGCCGGTGCCGATCCGATGGAGGCCGGAAAAATCCACAGCCTGGACATAAACGAAATCCTGCTGTCCGTTGCCGGCGCTATGGCCAAGGCAACCGGCGCCTTTACCTTCAACAACGACGGTCCGTTCCCGATGCCGCTGGGCAAAGCCAACATAGAGCTGGACGGGATTACCACCCTGTCCGACAAGCTGGTAGCGCTTGGTCTGCTGGACCAGATGCAGGCCGGTATGGCCATGGGCATGATGATGGCGTTTGCCAAGCCCGGGGATCAGCCGGATCAGTTCATCTCGGAAATCACGGTATCCGAGGATGGCATTCTGGCAAACGGCCAGCCGATCCAGTAAACCGGATCCACATAAAAACAAAGGCCCGTCATAGAAATATGGCGGGCCTTTTTCATTTCTATCGCGGTTTCAGTAGCGCAGTTTTGCCATAACCGCATAATGGTCGCTGGGGGTAATACCGTTCACCGGCTGATCACCGGTCACCACGCAGTCAGTCACATGTCCCGCCCCGCGGTATTTCGGATGCCCGACAAGGATATAGTCAATCCGGCGGTCCGGCTCGAATTCCTCAACGGCAAAGGCATTGTTGTTGGACCAGGTAACGCCAGCCCCTTCCCCTGCCACATTCCACGCATCGACAAAACACAGGTCCTTGACCGGAACAGTCGTCAACCCGACCAGCATCCGCATTTCGTCCGAGTCCGGCTCGGCGTTAAAATCGCCACAAACGACGGGGGGGAATTTCCACGGGCGCTTGCTGTCCACAAATTCGGCCAGTTCGGCAACCTGCTGCTGGCGAATATGGCTTTGTTCGTATTTATAATTCAGATGGGTGCAAAACACCGGAATATTGCCGCGCGGCCCCTCGATCAGCCCGTAAATCGCATTGCGGTTTTCGCCGGTTTCTTCCAGTCCGGTAAAGGTCACCTCGTCCTGTTCGGCAATCGGCCAGCGGGACAGGATGGCATTCCCGAAACCGGTGTCGTTCATCACCATGCACTGCGCGGCGATGTAGTGGTAGCCCAACTGCGCCGCCAGCTCTGCTGCCGTGCTGTTATCCCCGTCAAACCAGATCTCTTGCAGGGCGATAATGTCGGCATCCAGAGATTTCAGGGTTTCGACAATTGCCCCCTGCCGTTCCTGCCACGGGCCAAAGCGCCACCACAGGTTCCAGGTCACAACCTTTACCCGCGTTTCCAGTGCATAGGGCTTCTTTTCGCTCATCGGATCACCTTTTTCGCCGCAAATAAACATAGTAGGCCCCGCCGCCGCCGTGGCGCGCATGGGCCGGAGTGATTTCCAGTATCATCGGCCGCAAATGCGGGGAATCCAGCCAATGTGGCAGACTGTGGCGCAAAATGCCCTGTCGGGTCGGCATGATTCCGACCTCTT
>JALWQC010000058.1 GCA_027080755.1 Paracoccaceae bacterium | reverse complement strand
ATCCTTTCACCACCCTGCACCCCAATCTGGGCGTGGTCGGCATTGACGGCACGGAGCTGGTGGTGGCCGATATTCCGGGCCTGATCGAGGGCGCGCATGAGGGCATCGGGCTGGGCGACCGGTTTCTGGGCCATGTGGAGCGCTGCTCGGTTCTGTTGCATCTGGTGGATGCGACCAGCGAAACCATGCTGGCGGATTACCACACGATTATTAACGAACTGGTCATGTATGGCGGCGCGTTGGCCGACAAGCCGCGGGTGACGGCGCTAAACAAGATCGACGCGCTTAGTGACGAGGAACGCGCCACGGCCAAAGCCGCGTTGGAGGATGCGACCGGCGCCACCGTCTATATGCAGTCGGGCGTAAGCGGCGAGGGCCTGCAAGACACCCTGCGCGCCCTTCGCAAGGTTGTGGATGCCGACAAGGCGGAGGCCACTGAAGAAGAGGAGGCCGCCCCGTGGAGACCCTGAGCAACACCCTGATCGGCACGGCAAAACGTATCGTTATCAAGATCGGCTCGGCGCTGCTGGTGGATGCCGAAAGCGGCGATTTGCGCCGTGACTGGCTGGCCGGACTGGCCTCCGATGTCGCCATGCTGCGCGATATGGGGGCGGCGGTGGTGATTGTGTCCTCGGGCTCTATTGCGCTGGGGCGCTCTGTGCTGGGGCTGGAATCCGGCCCCTTGCCGCTGGAACGTGCACAGGCGGCTGCGGCCGTCGGGCAAATCCGTCTGGCCCGCGCCTATCAGGAGGTTCTGGCCCCCCACAATATCGAGGCGGCGCAAATTCTGGTCACGCTGGAAGATAGCGAGGACCGGCGTCGCTACCTTAATTCCCGCGCGACCTTTGAAACCCTGCTGGATCTGGGCGTGGTGCCGATCGTGAATGAAAACGACACCGTGGCCACGGACGAAATCCGCTATGGCGACAACGACCGGCTGGCGGCGCAGGTGGCCAGCATGGCGGGGGCCGATGTGCTGGTTTTGCTCTCGGATGTGGACGGGCTTTATACCGCCAACCCGCGCGAGAACAGCGATGCGAAACGGCTGGATCTGGTCAGCGAGATCACCCCCGAGGTAGAGTCAATGGCCGGTGGGGCCGGCACGGCGGGCGGTTCCGGCGGGATGGTGACGAAACTGCTGGCCGCCAAGGCCGCGATGCATGCCGGCTGTGCGATGGCGATTGCCAAGGGCGAAGGCGCGCGCCCGATCCGTGCCATGCTGGACGGCGCGCCGGTAACATGGTTTCGCGCCACCACCACCCCGGGGCAGGCGCGCAAACGCTGGATTTCCGGCATGAAGCCCAAGGGGCGGATCGTGGTGGATGCGGGCGCGGCGGCGGCGCTGGGGCAGGGGAAATCCCTGCTTCCGGCCGGCGTGATAGAGGTCTCGGGCGATTTCCACCGCGGCGAGACGGTGGAAATCCTCGGCCCTGACGGCCCGCTGGCGAAGGCGCTGGCGGGGTATGACGCGACAGAGGCCCGCGCGATCATGGGCTGTCAGTCCAGGGAAATAGAGTCCCGTCTGGGACATTCCGGTCGGGCCGTGATGGTCCACCGTGACGATATGGTGATGTGAGGGAAACATGGACGTTAAACAGGTAATGCAGGATATCGGCGCCCGCGCCAAGGCCGCCAGTGCCACGCTGGCCTATGCGGATGCGGATGCCAAGACCGCCGCCCTGAACGCTGCGGCCGATGCGGTCTGGGCCAATCGTGCGGCGATTATGGATGCCAATGAAAAGGACATGGCTTTCGGGCGCGAAAAGGGCCTGACGGATGCCATGCTGGACCGTCTGATGCTGGATGAAACCCGCATCGAGGGGATCGTGAACGGCCTGCGCACCGTGGCCGCGCAGCCGGATCCGGTGGGCAAGGTGATTGCGGAATGGGATATGCCCTCGGGGCTGCATATCCGGCGGGTCCGCACGCCGCTGGGGGTGGTCGGTGTGATCTATGAAAGCCGCCCGAATGTGACGGCGGATGCGGGGGGGCTGTGCCTGAAATCGGGCAATGCGGCGATCCTGCGGGGCGGCTCGGAAAGCTTCCATTCCTCGGGGGCCATTCACAAATGTCTGGTCGAGGGGCTGGAAAAGGCCGGTCTGCCGGCCGATGCGATCCAGCTGGTGCCGACACGGGACCGCGCCGCCGTGAGCGAGATGTTAACCATGACCGACACCATCGACGTGATCGTGCCGCGCGGCGGCAAGGG
>JALWQC010000057.1 GCA_027080755.1 Paracoccaceae bacterium | reverse complement strand
GGCATCGGCCACCAGTTCCACGTTGAACCCCAGATTCGCCGCCATGCGGGTGGTGGTGGAAACGCAATGCGGGGTGGTCAGGCCGCAAATCACCAGATCGCGGATATTGGCGGCCTTCAGGCGGGTTTCCAGATCTGTGCCGATAAAGGCGCTGTTGACGGATTTATCCAGAACCGGCTCCCCCCCTGCCGGTTCCAGACCGTCCCGGAATTCACAGCCCGAACCGGTCAGGGGGCTGCCGGGTTCGCGGCTGATGTGACGGATGTGGAACAGCGGCCAGCCCTGGGCGCGCCAGTATTCCAGCAGCCGCGCCGCGCGGGTCTCCGCGTCGGGATTGTTACGCGCGCCCCAGAGCGGGGCATCGAAACCCCGCTGGAAATCGATCAGGAGCAGCGCGCGGCTCATTTGGCCTTCATGCGATAGAACAGCCGCCGCACAGAGCCGGTTTTGGAGCGCATCAGGATGGTTTCCGTTTCCAGATAGTCCCCGTCATAGCGGATACCGCTGACGATAGAGCCGTCGGTAACGCCGGTAGCGGCAAAGATCACGTCGTCGGTTACCAGCTCGTCGCGGGTGTAGATACGGTCGAGGTCGGTGATGCCGGCCTTGGCGGCGCGGCCGCGTTCGTCGTCGTTGCGAAACAGCAGGCGCCCCTGCATCTGCCCGCCCATACATTTGAGCGCCGAAGCGGCCAGCACCCCCTCGGGCGCGCCGCCGGACCCCATATACATGTCGATACCGGTTTTTTCCGGCTCGGCGCAGTGCATGATGCCGGCAACGTCGCCGTCGGTGATCAGGCGGATGCGGGCGCCGGTTTTGCGGATTTCCTGTATCATTTCCTGATGGCGCGGCCGTTCCAGCACGCACAGCATCAGATCCGAGGGGTCGCAGCCCTTCGCCGCGGCCAGTTTTTCGATCCGTTCGGTCGGGGTCATGTCCAGCGTGACCAGCCCCTCGGGATAGCCCGGGCCGATGGCCAGCTTGTCCATATAGACGTCCGGTGCATGCAGCATGGACCCGCGCGGCCCCATGGCGATCACGGTCAGGGCGTTGGGCATGTCCTTGGCGGTCAGGGTCGTGCCTTCCAGCGGGTCGAGCGCGATATCCACGCCCGGGCCGGAACCGGTGCCGACCTCTTCGCCGATGAACAGCATCGGGGCCTCGTCCCGCTCGCCTTCGCCGATGACGATCACGCCGGCGATGTCCAGTTTGTTCAGCTCCGTGCGCATGGCATCCACGGCGGCCTGATCGGCGGCTTTTTCATCCCCGCCCCCGACAAGGCGCGCACTGGCAATGGCGGCGGCTTCGGAAACGCGGGCCAGGGCCAGCGACAGCATACGGTCGGAAAAAATGGTTTCGGTGGTCATAAGCGTGTCCTTTGTCTGGGCCTAAACGGATTCTATGCGAATGGCGACGGGCGGGGCAAGGGAAACATCCTCGGCCGCGATTTCGGCGAGGGCCTTGTCCAGCGTGTTGCGGGCCACGGCGTGGGTAACGATCAGCACCGGCGCCATATCCCCGACATGGCCGTGCTGGCGCATGCGGTTGATGGAAATGCCGTGTTCGCCGAGGATGGTGGCAACGCGGGCCAGCACGCCGCTTTCGTCCGACAGCGAAAAACGCAGGTAGTATTCCGCATCCGCCCCGCTGGTGGAACGCGCCGCCTGTTGCAGGCTGGCGGCAGGCTGGCCGAAGACCGGAATGTTCAGCCCGCGCGCGATATCCATCACGTCGCCCATCACGGCGCTGGCGGTCGGGCCTTCGCCGGCCCCCGGCCCCTGATAGACGGTCTGGCCGACGAAATCGCCCTCTACCACCACCATATTGGTGACGCCTTCCAGCTGGCCGAGCGGCGAATCCGCCGGCACAAGGCAGGGCTGCATGCGTTGTTCCAGCCCGTCGGCGTTCATGCGCGCCACGCCCAGCAGCTTGATGCGATAGCCCATGTCGGCGGCGTCTTCGATGTCGGTCAGCGAGATCCGCTCGATCCCCTCGATGGTGACGCCGGCGAAATCGACCTGCGTGCCAAAGGCGACGGCGGCCAGCAGCGACAGCTTGTGCGCCGCGTCAAAACCGCCGACATCGGTGGCGGGGTCTGCCTCGGCATAGCCAAGGTCCTGCGCGTCTTTCAGCACGCCGGCATAATCCGCGCCGGTGTTTTCCATCACCGTCAGGATATAGTTGCAGGTGCCGTTCATCACACCCATAACGC
>JALWQC010000056.1 GCA_027080755.1 Paracoccaceae bacterium | reverse complement strand
GTCTGGTGTTGCGTGCTGTGGGGGAAAACCACGATGCGGCGCATAGCCTGGGCTATAACGTCGTGGCGATTCGCATGATGGCGATTGCCTTTGGCGGGGCGCTGGCCGGACTGGGCGGGGCGTATCTGTCGCTGATCCGCGTGCCGCAATGGACCGAGGGCATGACCGCCGGCGCCGGCTGGATTGCGCTGGCGATTGTGGTGTTTGCCAGCTGGAAACCGGGGCGCGTTGTTCTGGGGGCCTATCTGTTTGGCGGGGTCACGATTCTGCAATTGAACCTGCAAGCCCTCGGAATTCCGATTTCTGCGGCATATTTGTCGATGACTCCTTACCTTGTTACCATTATTGTGCTTGTCATCATGTCGGCTGATCGCAAACGCACCAGCCTGAATGCACCGGCCAGTCTTGGCCGGGTTTTTCACGCCTCGCACTGAGGCCAAACAACGGGGTTTCCCCGATAACGGAGGTATTATGAAGTTTACCACAACACTCGCAGCTGCAGCGGCGCTGGCACTGGGCCTTGGTGGCGCAGCCCTGGCGCAGGTCAAAGCCGGCTTTATCTATGTCGGGCCGGTTGGCGATCTGGGTTGGTCCTATCAGCACGATCAGGGCCGCAAGGCCATTGAAGAGGCCTTTGGCGACAAGGTTGAAACCACCTATGTTGAATCCGTTCCCGAAGGGGCCGACGCTGCCCGCGTTATGACCCAGATGGCATTGGGCGGGGCAGACATCATTTTTGCAACGTCCTTTGGCTATATGGATCAGGTGCAGGAAGTTGCCGCGAAGTTCCCGAATGTGAAATTCGAACATGCAACCGGCTATCTGCGCAATTCCGACAACGTGTCCACCTACTCGGCCCGTTTCTACGAAGGGCGTTATGTGATCGGCACCATTGCTGGCCGTATGACCAAGACGAACAAGATCGGCTACATTGCCTCTTTCCCGATTCCCGAGGTTGTGCGCGGGATCAACTCGGCCTATCTGGCGGCCAAGCGGGTTAACCCGGATGTGGAATTCAAGATCGTCTGGGTTTACAGCTGGTTCGATCCGGGCAAGGAAGCCGACGCCGCCAACGCGCTGATCGAGCAGGGTGTCGATGTGATCATGCAGCACACCGATTCGCCCGCTGCGATGACCATTGCCGAGGAAAAAGGCATCATGGCCTTTGGCCAGGCTTCGGATATGAAGGAATTCGGTCCGACGGCGCGCCTGTCCTCTATCATCGATAACTGGGGCCCCTACTATATCTCCCGCGTTCAGGCCGTCATGGACGGCACCTGGACCAGCAAGGACACATGGGACGGTATCGGCGCTGGCATGGTGAAAATCGGGGAATTCTCCGACCGGATCCCCGCCGACGTTCAGGCCGAGGCACAGGGCATCGCCGATGCTATCGCCGCCGGCACGCTGCACCCGTTCACCGGTCCGATCAACAAGCAGGACGGCTCTGTCTGGCTGGCGGACGGCGAAGTGGCCGACGACGGTACGCTGGCTGGCCTGAACTTCTATGTTGAAGGTATCGACAGCGAACTGCCGCAGTAAGCTGCACGCAATAACACCGAAAAGGCCCGGCAATCTGTCGGGCCTTTTTTGTTGCGGGCCGGTGACGGGGCGAAAACCTTGCCCGTTGCGGGGCGGCCCGTAAACGACTAGAAAACCCTGAACCGGATGCCCCGCCGCGGGCATCAACAGGAAAACGGGTGCGATATGGGAAATCTTTGCGAAATTGCCAGTCTGTGGATCGGGGGGCGGCTTTCCTGGCTGGAACAACTGTGTCTGGTGTCCTTTGCCCATGCGGGGCATGATGTAACCCTTTACAGCTATTCCCATATCGACAATGTCCCGCCGGAGATCACCCAGCGGGACGCGCGCGAAATTTTCCCCGCCGAGCCGATGTATCGCCACGCCCGCACCGGCAGCCCCGCCATCCATGCGGATCTGTTTCGCCTTAACCTGCTGAAAAAGACGGATATGGTCTGGGTTGATGCGGATATGTATTGCCGTCAGCCCTTCGATTTCGACAGCGACAGGGTGTATGGCTGGGAAAAGCCGGATCTGGTGTGCAACGCGGTTCTGGGTCTGCCGCGGGATTCGCTGGCTCTGAATAATATGCTGGAGTTTTTTCAGGACGAATCCGCCATTGCCCCCTGGCTGAAACCGGAGCAGCAAGAGGAACTGGAAAAGGCCCGCGCGGCCGGCAACCCCGTGCATATGA
>JALWQC010000055.1 GCA_027080755.1 Paracoccaceae bacterium | reverse complement strand
CGACAGCCTGCTGATCGGGGACAAATGCGGCGCCCATACGGTGCCCTATATCGAATGCAAGAACAACTCCAGCCGCGTGGAACACGAGGCCACGACCTCCAAGGTGGATGACGAGCAGCTGTTCTACTGCCTGCAACGCGGCATGTCCGAAGAAGAGGCCGTCGCCCTGATCGTCAACGGCTTCGCCAAAGAGGTGCTGCAATCCCTGCCGATGGAATTCGCCCTGGAAGCCCAGAAACTGGTCGCGATTTCCCTTGAGGGGAGCGTGGGGTGATGGAACCCCTCCAACCCCGCCGCGCGCCGCCGTCGGAGCCGATGCGCCTGTTGATGGCCGGCATGCTGGCATTCATCAAGGGCGGGGTGGTTTCGGCCATTGTGGTTGCGCCGTTTTTCGGGGTCGGGGCGGCCTTTGGCACGGCGACGGCTTTTGCGCTGTTTTGTGTCTGGCTGGCGCACCGCAAGGGGCCGGGCAGCGGGAAGATTGAAAAGGAGATGGCTAAATGATTGTCACCACAACCCCTATGATCGAGGGAAAGAAAATCACCGCCTATCACGGCATTGTCGTGGGCGAGGCAATCATGGGCGCCAATATCGTGCGCGATGTTTTTGCCGCAATCACCGATGTGGTTGGCGGGCGCTCCGGTGCGTATGAAAGCAAACTGGCGGACGCGCGCCGGACCGCGCTTGCGGAGCTGGAGGAAAGGGCCGTGGCCATGGGCGGGAATGCCGTGGTCGGGGTGGATCTGGATTACGAGGTGGTCGGCTCCAACGGGTCTATGTTGATGGTGTCCGTCTCGGGCACGGCTGTCACCGCTGTTTAGGAATACCGGGCCGTTGGGCCACAGAAAAGGAAAACGAATATGTTCGAGATCAAGAACCTGAAGGCCTCTTTGGCCGATGAAGACAAACAGATCCTCAAGGGGTTGAACCTGAAGGTCGGCCCGGGCGAGGTGCATGCGATCATGGGGCCGAACGGCTCGGGTAAATCGACAATGTCCTATGTGGCGGCGGGGAAATCCGGCTATGTCGTGGACGAGGGCGAGGTGCTGCTGGACGGAGTCAACCGGCTGGAACTGGATCCGTCCGAACGCGCGGCGGCCGGGCTGTTTCTGGCCTTCCAGTATCCGGTGGAAATCCCCGGCGTGGGCAACATGACCTTTCTGCGCACGGCCGTAAACGCACAGCGCAAGGCCCGCGGCGAGGAAGAGCTGAACGCGGCGCAATTCCTGAAACTGGTGCGCGAGAAGGCCAAGTCGCTGAAGATCGACGCCGATATGCTGAAGCGCCCCGTCAACGTCGGCTTTTCCGGCGGGGAAAAGAAGCGTAACGAGATTTTGCAGATGGCGATGCTGGAACCCAAGATGTGCATCCTCGACGAAACGGATTCCGGTCTGGACGTGGACGCGATGAAGCTGGTCTCCGAGGGGGTGAATGCCCTGCGCGACGGCAAGCGCTCATTCCTGGTGATCACGCATTACCAGCGGCTGCTGGACCATATCAAGCCGGATGTGGTGCATATCATGGCCAACGGCCGGATCATTAAAACCGGCGGGCCGGAGCTGGCGCTGGAAGTGGAAAACAACGGCTATGCCGATCTGCTGAACGAGGTAGCGTGATGGCCCTGACACTGCCCAAATCCGATGCGGCCGAGGCCCTGCTGGCCGCCTATCCCGCCCCGCAGGAGCAGGGACAATGGGCCGATGCGGCGCGGCGCGCGGCGCTGGAACGCTTCCGCGCCGAAGGGGCGCCGGTCAAGCGGGACGAATACTGGAAATTCACCAACCCCGCCATGCTGACCGCCCCCGAGGTCGCCCCCGTCGCCCTGCTGGCCACGGACGAAGCACCGGTTTTCGAGGACATCGACAAGCTGCTGATCGTCTTTGTTGACGGGGTTTTCATCCCCGGCCTGTCCGATGATCTGTCGCTGGAAGGGGTGCAGATCGAAACGCTGGACGAGGCTTCGGCCAAGGATATCCACTGGGCCAAGGACGTTTACGGCGTGCTGGAGGCCAACGGCCAGAAACCCGTGCAACGCCCGCTGGCGGCCCTGAACACCGCTGTCGCAAGCGAGGGGATCCTGTTTCGGGTGACGGGCAAGGTCTCCAAACCTGTCTGCATCCGCTATGTGCGCGATTCCGAAAGCGCGGACGTGGTGGTGCATCATGTGGTGCGGCTGGAAGAGGGCGGGGATTTCACCCTGCTGGAAAATGGCCCCGGG
>JALWQC010000054.1 GCA_027080755.1 Paracoccaceae bacterium | reverse complement strand
TATTACAGGGGCGGAATGAAAACATGGGCCAAGTTCGGTTTCACCATCCAGATACCGGAGTAAGCCATGACAACACGCAACCCGACCCGCCTGATCGTCTTCGCCTTGCTGCTGGGCAGCATGGCGGGCAGCGCGCAGGCCTCGCTCGACATCCGGCAACCGCAACCGGACAGGGGATTTACCGGCATCAAGGTGGCGCAGGCCGATGGCCTGAAACCTTCCACCCTCAGGCGGCTGCGGTTTTACGCCGGCAAGGTGATAGAATCCCTGACTGCCCTGGCGCAGGAGGATCAGGCCTCTACCGGCGGGGTGCTTGACAGTACCACGACCGACGCCCTGCGCAAAAACATCGAGCGCCTGCTGGATGCGGGTAACAAGGCCGGCCTGACGCTGGAACAGACGGCCGAGTTTTTCAAACAGGAAATGCTGGCGAATTACACCGGCGCTGTGCCGCTTATCGTGCAGGATGCCAACGGAAACCTGAACGCCCTGCAACTGTTTCAGGGGGTTGCCCTGTCCAAGGCCAACCGCGCCGACGACGCGGCCGAGGCCGACTATCTGGCCGCCGTCACCGCTGCAGGGGTCGCCGCGCAGACGGGCGGGGCAAGCGGTTCGGCCACCTCGGCGCCGGTTCTGGCGCAGCCTGCAACAGAAGAACCAACCGTGCAGCGTGATCCCGCCATTCAGGCCTTCTGGGACCGCCTGCGCACCAGCAACGGCAAACGCACCATCACCGTGCAGCCGGGCGACACGCTGGCCACCTATGCCAACGCCTTTTACGGTGACTCGCTGAAATACCGGGTCATCTACGATGCGAACCGCGACATTCTGGACACGCCGAACATGCTGGAAGTCGGCAAACGGATTGTTATTCCGTAGCGGGGTCCTGCCCGACGAGGGCTTCAAAAGCCTCGCCGCGGGCTTCGAAGCTGGCAAACTGGTCGAAACTGGCACAGGCCGGCGCCAGCAGGACAACATCCCCCGCCGTCGCATTGGCACGGGCGCTTTTGACCGCCTCTGCCAGCGTTTGCGATATTTCCTGCGGGGTGTCGCCCAGTTGTGCCGCGAAATCCTGCGCGGCCTCGCCAATCAGATAAGCCTTTTTCACCTTTGGAAACAGGGGGCTTAACGGGGCAATCCCCCCCTCTTTCGCCTGCCCGCCCACGATCCAGTGGATGTTGTCAAAGGCCGCAAGGGAATGTTTCGCCGCATCCGCATTCGTCGCCTTGGAGTCGTTGACAAACCGCACCCCGTCAATCTCCGCCACGATCTGGCAACGGTGGCGCAACCCGCCAAAGGAACGCAGGCCGGTCTCTATCAGCTTGGGGGCCAGCCCCAGCGTGCGGCAGACAGCATAGGCCGCGCAGGCATTCTGGTGGTTATGCGCCCCCGACAGGCTGGCAATTTCGCGCAGGTCAATCGAGGCCATCTGCCGCCCCTTGCGCCATTCGGCCAGATATCCCTTGCGGGCGAAAACGCTCCACCCCTGCCCCTTCAGCTTGCGATCCACGGACAAGCGGATCACCGGATCGGCGGCGCCGGCCCCCTCGCGCATCAGATTGGCCAGAAACCGCCCCTCCATTTCATCGACACCGATGATGGAACGGTCCGGCGCGCCTTGCGTAAACAAGCGTTTCTTGGCCGCGAAATAGCCCCCCATGCCGCCGTGACGATCCAGATGGTCGGGCGAGATATTCAGGAAAACCGCGACATCGGGCTGCAACATGCGCGCCAGATCGGTCTGGTAGGAGGACAGCTCCAGCACCACAACCTCGCCATCCGTGGCCGGTTCCAGATCCAGCACCCCGCGCCCGATATTGCCCCCCAACTGCGCCGGCCGGCCCGCGCTTTGCAAAATATGGTGAATCAGGGCCGAGGTCGTCGATTTCCCGTTCGATCCGGTGACACAAACCACGCGCGGCGTCTTGTCGAAATGGTCCCATTCCTGCGTCGGATAAGAGCGGAAAAACAGGCTGATGTCATTATCCACAACCGCGCCATGTTCCCACGCCTTTTGCACGGCGGCATGGGGTTCGGGATACAGATGCGGAATACCGGGCGAAACGATCAGCGTATCCAGCCCCTCCCACGCCCGATCCCGGGTCAGGTCGGCCACGGGGAAACCGGCGGCCCCGGCCTTGTCCCGCGCCCCGGCGTTGTCATCCCAGCACAGCGGCTCGGCACCACCCGCGTGCAGGGCCGCCGCCGTCGCCAGCCC
>JALWQC010000053.1 GCA_027080755.1 Paracoccaceae bacterium | reverse complement strand
AGCTGGTGCAGGCCGGTGTGGTCGAGTTGGGCAAAATGAACGATGATATCGTTGTCGAGCTGGCCCATATGATGGGCCGCCCCGTGCGCTATGGCGGGGAATTCGGCGGGGTCGAGGAACGTGCCAGCGGCATGGCTGCCATCGCGGAAGAGGCCCTCGCCCCCCATATCGTGGAGAACAGCGGCGATTTCGAACGCCGGATAGAGCGCGAGCCTCACGGCGTTGTGCTGGTTATAGCCCCGTGGAACTATCCCTATCTGACGGCCATCAACACCGTTTCCCCCGCCCTGATCGCCGGCAATGCCGTGATCCTGAAACACGCCAGCCAGACCCTGCTGGCCGGCGAGCGCATGGTAGAGGCTTTCACCCGCGCCGGCATCCCCGCCGATTTGTTCCAGAACGTGTTCCTTGATCATGCCACCACCTCGGCGCTGATTGCGGACAACCAGTTCGATTTCATCAACTTCACCGGCTCCGTCGGGGGCGGGCAGGAAATGGAACGCGCCGCAGCCGGCACCTTCACCGGCGTTGGCACGGAGCTTGGCGGCAAGGACCCCGGCTATGTCATGGATGACGCCGATCTGGACGCGGCCGTGGCCACGCTGATCGACGCGGCGATGTTCAATTCCGGCCAGTGTTGCTGCGGGATCGAGCGGATTTATGTGATCGACAGCCTGTATGACGAATTTGTCAAAAAGGCCGTGGCCATCGTCAACGACTATAAACTGGGCGATCCGCTGGACCCTGAAACCACCATCGGCCCGATGGCCAACCAGCGGTTTGCCGACGAAGTGCGCGGCCAGATCATGGAGGCCGTCAGCATGGGCGCCACCCCCCTGATCGACCCGGAACGCTTCCCGATGGATGACGGCGAGGGCACCTACCTGATGCCGCAGATCCTTGTCGATGTGGATCACGACATGCGCGTCATGCGCGACGAAAGCTTCGGCCCCGTGGTCGGTATTATGAAGGTATCGAATGACGAGGAAGCAATCGAGCTGATGAATGATTCCGAATTCGGGCTGACCTGTTCGCTCTGGACCAATGACCCGGAACGCGCGGCCCGCATTGGGGCCGAACTGGAAACCGGCACCGTGTTCATGAACCGCGCCGATTACCTCGATCCGGGCCTGTGCTGGACCGGTTGCAAAAATACCGGCCGTGGCGGGGCGCTGTCCGTGCTTGGCTTCCAGAATCTGACCCGTCCGAAATCCTACCACTTCAAGAAAGTCACATCATGAAACTTTACGGAAACTGGTCCTACCCGACGACGATCAAATTCGGGGCCGGACGTATCAAGGAACTGCCCGAAGCCTGCGAAGCCACCGGCATGAAAAACCCGCTGCTGGTCACCGACAAGGGGCTGGCCGACCTGCCGATTACGCAGGAAACGCTGGACATCATGGAGGCTGCCGGCCTTGGCCGCGCCATGTTCTCGGACGTGGACCCGAACCCGAACGAGAAGAACCTCGAAGCGGGGCTGGAGGTTTACAAAGCCGGCAACCATGACGGCGTGATTGCCTTTGGCGGCGGCTCGGGCCTCGATCTGGGAAAAATGGTCGCCTTCATGTCCGGCCAGACCCGCCCCGTCTGGGATTACGAGGACGTGGACGACTGGTGGACCCGCGCCGACCCGAACGGCATCGCCCCGATCATCGCCGTGCCGACCACGGCGGGGACGGGCTCGGAAGTGGGGCGCGCCAGCGTGATCACCAATTCCGAAACCCATGTGAAGAAAATCATCTTCCACCCGAAGGTCCTGCCCGGCATCGTTATCGCCGACCCCGAACTGACCGTCGGCATGCCGCCGATGATCACCGCCGGCACCGGCATGGACGCCTTCGCCCATTGTCTGGAGGCTTACTCCTCGCCGCACTACCACCCCATGTCGCAAGGCATCGCGGTGGAAGGCCTGCGTCTGGTCAAGGAATATCTGCCCCGCGCCATGGCTGACGGCACCGATCTCGAGGCCCGCGCCCATATGATGAGTGCCGCGATGATGGGGGCTACGGCCTTCCAGAAGGGGCTTGGTGCCGTCCACGCGATTTCCCACCCGATCGGCGCGGTTTACGGCACGCACCACGGCACCACCAACGCCGTTGTCATCCCGCCGGTGCTGGATTTCAACCGTCCCGCCATCGAGGACCGGATCGTAACCCTTAACGGCTATCTTGACATAAAGGGCGGCTTTGACGAATTCCGCCAGTATGTGGTGGATCTGAACGAGAGCCTCGGCATTCCCAAGCGCCTGTCGGAAATGGGCATCGGCACCAACCGGATCGAGGAAATCGCCCGCATGGCGCTGGAAGATCCCAGCACAGGCGGCAATCCGGTGGAAATGACGCTGGAAAACACCATTGATCTGCTGGAAAAGTGCATCTGACCTGTCTCCCCCTCCGGTATTCGTAGCGGAGGGGGATTTCCCCGAACCGGGATATTTTACAGTATGTTTCGGGTGTTTTGCAGAAACCCGCATTCGCGCTACCTGATAAAATTCTTGCGCAATCCGCAGTGTTAATATTATATTTGTATTCCCCGCGTAAATATTTATCGCGCAGGTTGTAAATGGAATGCAGGCAGGTTTTATTTTGAAGACATTATATAAATGGCCCCTTGCGGCCCTTGCCTTGTCGGCCCTGTTGCCATTGCGCGGATTTGCCGGACAGGGATTTGCCGAAAGCTACCCGACGGCGGATGAATACCTCGGGGAACATATGCAGGTGGGCGAGGTCGAGGATGCCGCCAATCTGATAGAAACCCTGAAGGCGCAGATCAGGGCACAGTATTACCCCGGCGTCGCGCGCCGTGATGCCCACCCCAAACCGCACGGCTGCGTGGGGGCTACGTTGACGGTGGATGAAAACATTCCCGAGTCCCTGATTGCCGGCGTTTTCCAGCCCGGTGCAAAATATCGGGCCGTTGCCCGTTTTTCAAATGGTTCGCCCAGCCCGAACGCCCCCGACATCAACGGGGATACGCGGGGAATGGCATTAAAACTGTTCGACGTGCCGGGGGAAAAGTTTTTCGAAAGCCCTGATAACAAGGACACGCAGGATTTTATCTTCATCAGTTCGCCGGTATTTTTCATCAATTCCGCCGCCGATTACGCGAAATTTTTCGAGGTTACGGATAACGGCACGAAGCTGGAAATGCTGAAGCTGCCGCTGATGCTGGGGGTGAAGGGGGCCGAGAATGCGATAAAGATGCTGGGCCAGACGATCGCGAACCCGCTTGAAACCCGCTATTGGTCGGTGGTTCCCTACCAACTGGGGCTGGGGGCAACCCGTCAGGCGGTGAAATATTCAATACGCCCGTGCAATCCGCCCACCAGCACTATTCCCGACAATCCGGGGCCGAATTACCTGCGCGAAGCCATGGTCAAAACCCTTTCCGAAGGGGAGGCCTGCATGGATTTCCTGATCCAGCCGCGCACCAGCCCCGATATGGATGTAGAGGACAGCATCACCGAATGGCGCGAAAAGGATGCGCCGTTCTATCACGTCGCGACGCTTGTTATCCCGCAACAGGATTTCAATACGGCGGCGCAAAACACGGCCTGCGAAAACCGTTCGTTCAACCCGTGGAATGCCCTGCCTGAACATAAACCGCTTGGCGTGATCAGCCGCACGCGACGTGTTGTCTATCAGGCTATCAGCGAGTTGCGCCACGAAATGAACGGTTACGACGAAACACGGAATTAGGGAATATCTGGTATGCGGACATTGGTAAAAACACTTGGCTTTCTGGTTCTTCTGGTGGTTGCGGCTATTGGCTACTGGATCTTTTCACCCTCAAAGCCGGATTCCGACGGGCAGGCCTATGACTATGATTACAAACCGGAAAATGTCGATAACCCGGATTTTGTCTCGCTCGATCAGGGGTGGGACAATGTCGCGCGGGATGTGTTTTACCATGCGCCGCAAGGATCACCCATTCTGCCATATGACTGGTTTCTGGCGCTGGAACAGCCGGACGCCCGCAAGCCGTTTCGTGACGATGACTATCTGGCCGGTTTCGGCCTGATCCCCTGGGGCAAGTCGGCGCGCAATCCGGACGGGCTGCCGATCGGGCTGACCCGCGACAAGGGGATTTACGGGGTGGAGGCCAAGCTTGGCATGAACTGCGGTGCCTGCCATGTGACCAAAGTCACCGTGGGGGACAAGCAGCTGCTGATCGACGGCGGGGCCTCGCATTTCAATTTCGGGGATTTCATGGCGGCGCTGCTGGACACGATGGACAGCACCTACACGGACGAGGCGAAGTTTGCCCGGTTTGCCGCTGCAATCAATGGCCCGGACGCCGACCCCGCCCGCAATGCGGAGCTGCGCCAGCGTTTCCGCGGGGTTCTGGAACACCGGCGCGACTGGGCGATTCGCAACAATATGACCGTTGTCCCGGGGCCAAGCCGTGTGGATGCGCTGAACATCATTCTGAATCAGGTGACGGCCTATATGCTGGACCGGCCCGACAATGCACGTCCGGTCAAGGCGCCGGTCAGCCTGCCGTTTGTCTGGGACGCGCCCTATCTCGATTTTGTGCAATATAACGCGGTGGTCCCGAATGCGGGGGCCGGCGCGCTGGGGCGTAATGTCGGGCAGGTTCTCGGCGTGTTTGGCGAGGCGGAGATCATTCCCTCGACCATTCCGATGGGCTACCCGTCCTCTGTCAATATCAGCCATCTGAACGATCTGGAAAAAACGATGGAGGATCTGCACGCCCCCAGTTGGGCCGAGGCGGCGGACAAGGGAATCCTGCCCGCGCTGGATGCGGACAAGGTTGCCGCCGGCGCCGCGATTTTCACCAAGGAATGTTCCGGCTGTCACAGGGGGATTGACCGCCTGAATCAGGGGGATCTTGCCAGCGTCAAGGTCACGAAGGTGGCGCTTTCGGAAATTGGCACGGACCCTACGGCCGCTTTGGGCTTTGTTGAAAGACAGGCCAACACAGGGCCGCTTCAGGGGCGGAAATCCGGTTTTGTCGCCGGAAATCCCCTGTGCGAACGGGTGTATGCCAACCAGCTTTTGGCCCATATGACGGTGGGTGTGATGATGGAACAGCTCGGCACGTCCAAGGGCCCGATTCTGGATACCTTGGGCGAGGAGGTCGGCGCTTCGTTGAAGGGGGCCTTGAAAACGGTAGAGGAGAAATTCTCGCTGCGTCCCCACGGGGCGGTCAAGACAGAGGCCAGCGATCAGGAAATCATCGCCCAGATGCGCGCCCGTGGCGCTACCGAGGACCAGATCGTCGCCGCATTGAAGGCCCGCGAGACAGACAAGGCTGCGCTTTACAAGGTGCTGGTAGAAGATACGCTTGATGCGCGAATCAAGGATCTGGGCTGTCTGGAGGTCCTGCAGGATGCCGTTTACCGCGCCCGCCCGCTGGACGGTATCTGGGCCACCGGTCCGTTCCTGCACAATGGCTCCGTCCCCAATATCCGCGAGCTGTTGCGCCCCGCCAGCGCGCGAAGCAAGACATTTTATGTCGGCTCGACCGAGCTGGATACAGCCAACATCGGTTTCGCAAACAAGCCTGGCCCGCGCAGCATGCTGTTTGACACGTCTCTTCCGGGTAACAGCAATGCCGGACATGAATACGGCACCGGCTTGTCGGGCGAACAGGTAGAGGCGCTGCTGGAATATATCCGCTCGCTTTAACGGGACGGGGTGGCGCGATGCCGCCCCGAAACAATATATCCCCACGGTGTTATTTTTCGCATTTATGTTGCGTCGGGATTGACCTGTGCCTGCGCGCGTTTTATGTTTTCGCAAACGCACAATATGATTCCGCGCCGCAACATAAGGCGCCGGCAAAACAAGGATAATGCCCCGTGGCCAGCCCCGAAAATACCCTGATCCCGAACCTGATCCCGCTTGCGCTGGAAACCCTTCGCCCGCTTGATACCCTGCTGGAAGAGGCCCGCATCGCATTGGCCACGCGCCTCGGGGCAGAGGGCCGGATCTCCGGCAAGGCGCTTGAGGAAAACCAGTTTGCCGCCCACGGTCTGGCATGGCTGGCCACCTATGTCGATGCCCTGCGCGAGATGGCCCACTGGGCAGAGCGGCTCGATTCCACAAACCGGTTTTCAGAGATGGAGGCCCTGATCCTGCAAATCGCCTTCGGGGAATATCTGTCGCAACTGTCCGGCGGCATCCCGATGTCACAGGCGGAAATGGTGCGGCTGGGGGATCTGGGGCTGCGTGACACAACGGCGCTGGAAATGCCGGCGGTGCAAACCCTGATGCACGGCAATACGGATGCGGCCCGCAAACGGCTGGTGGCGCTGATGATCGAACGGGACGGGGTGGCGACCTTCGGGGATACCGGACTGGATGAAGAATACGAAATGATCCGCGACCAGTTCCGTCGTTTTGCCGAGGACAAGGTGGTCCCATACGCCCATGAATGGCACCTGAAGGACGAGCTGATCCCGATGGACATCATCACCGAGATGGGCGAGCTGGGCGTCTTCGGCCTGACCATCCCCGAGGAATATGGCGGTTTCGGTATGAGCAAAACCGCGATGTGCGTGGTGTCCGAGGAACTGTCACGCGGCTATATCGGCGTCGGCTCGCTTGGCACCAGATCCGAAATCGCGGCGGAACTTATTCTGGGTGGCGGGACCGAGGCGCAAAAACAGGAATGGTTGCCCAAAATCGCCAGCGCCGAAATCCTGCCAACGGCCGTGTTTACCGAACCCAACACCGGTTCCGACCTTGGCAGCCTGCGCACGCGCGCTGTGCTTGAGGGGGACGAATATGTCGTGACCGGAAACAAGACATGGATCACCCATGCGGCGCGGACCGACATCATGACGATGCTGGTGCGCACCGATCCGGCGACGGACAATTACGCCGGGCTTTCGATGCTGCTGGCCGAAAAGCCACGCGGGACCGATGACAACCCGTTTCCTGCCGAGGGCATGACTGGCGGCGAGATAGAGGTGCTGGGCTATCGCGGCATGAAGGAATATGAACTGGGTTTCGACGGCTTCAGGGTAAAGGCCGAAAACCTGCTGGGTGGAGTCGAGGGGCAGGGCTTCAAACAACTGATGAAGACATTCGAATCCGCCCGTATCCAGACGGCCGCGCGCGCCATTGGCGTTGCCCAGTCCGCGATGGAGCTGGGGATGAAATACGCCATCGATCGCAAACAGTTCGGAAAATCGCTGATCGAATTTCCGCGCATTTACAGCAAACTGGCAATGATGGCGGTGGAAATCATGATTACCCGCCAGCTGACCTATTACTCGGCCCGCGAAAAAGACAACGACCGCCGCTGCGATCTGGAGGCCGGCATGGCCAAGCTGCTGGGCGCGCGTGTGGCGTGGATGTGTGCGGATAATGCCCTGCAAATCCACGGCGGCAACGGTTTTGCGCTGGAATATCCGATCAGCCGCGTTCTGTGCGATGCCCGCATCCTGAATATTTTCGAAGGGGCGGCAGAAATTCAGGCGCAGGTTATCGCCCGTCGGGTTCTGGAAAAGGGTTAACCCCGCGCCAGTGCGGCCAGCAGGCGCGCGCGGGCCTCGGGTGTTGTGGCGCGGCCAAGGGCGGGCATCAGGGCGTTTTCCAGAAAATGCCCTGTGGTTTTCAGCGCCGCGATCACCTGCTGGCGGTCGGCCTCGGGGCTGTCGAGGCGCAGGAAACGGGGCAGGGGCAGCAATCTGTCGGCCCATTCGCCGGCCCCTGTGCGGCTGACCGCCCGCCCGGATTTCGGCGAAACATAGACCAGATCCTGCAAGGCCCCCGTAACCGCACATTCCGACAGATCCAGCCCGTAGCCCAGATCGCCCAGCAGGGCGGCCTCCCACAGGGCATAGCGCGCGGGCCAGTCGTCCTGCTCGCCCAGGGCGTCCAGCAGGTCAATCGTGCGGGCGTAAAGCTGCGGGTGGGGGTCGCGTTCGGGCAAGAAACGGGTTAGGGCGGCAATGGACCCGACGGCGGCAAGGGTGTCGCGCCCCGACATGATGGCCACGGCGCGGGATTTCAGGGGCTCTACACTAAAGGCACCGAGGTGGTCTTCCAGCCGCGCTTTCCATGTCAGGGACAGCTGCGCCCCCGGTTGCAGGACGGGGGCCATCCGGCGCGCGCCACCCCCGCGCACCAGTCCGGCGTGCCGCCCGTGCGCGGCTGTGAAAACCTCTATGATAGCGGAGCCTTCGCCGTGCTTGCGCACCGACAGCAAGGCCCCTTCGTCGCGCCATTCCATGCGCTACACTAACGGGGGATTTGCCCGGCGGTAAAGAGGGCCTGACCGCTGCGGTCCTCTACCTCTATGATCCACAGGTCCGGATCGGTTTTCATCTGGCGTTGCAGGCTTGCCTCTACCTCGGCATCCGGCCCGCTGGCCAGTTCAACCCAGGTTTCCCTGCCGTCGATATCATGGCCAAGGGTGTAGGTTTGCGATTTGCCGTCCAGCGTGTCGATTTTCAACAGGATGGCGCCGGCAGTTTCGTCCCCGTGCGCGCGGATATACACCGGAATGTTCAGGGCATCCATGTGTTGGCGAAAGGCGCTGATCCAGAAGCCCGATGTGACGCGCGCGCTCATGCGCCGTCTTTGAAGTCCAGACCCATCTCCGTGTAGCGTTCAGGTTCTTCCAGCCATTTCGGGCGAACCTTGACTTGCAGAAACAGGTGGACATCACGGTTAAGGAATTCTTTCAGCTCCTGACGTGCGGCAATGGAAACCGCCTTGATTGTTTCCCCCTTCGGGCCAAGGGTGATTCCCTTGTGGCCGTCGCGCATAACATAAATGGTCTGGTCAATGCGCACAGAGCCGTCCTTGCGATCCTGCCATTGTTCGGTTTCCACCGTCAGCTGGTAGGGCAGTTCCTGATGCAGACGCAGGGTCAGTTTTTCGCGTGTGATCTCGGCTGCCAACATCCGGAGCGACAGATCCGCGATCTGGTCTTCGGGGTATAGCCACGGGCCTTCGGGCAGTTTCCCCGCCAGC
>JALWQC010000052.1 GCA_027080755.1 Paracoccaceae bacterium | reverse complement strand
CTGGCCTGATTTACCGCAAAAACGCCGTGGTCAACTGGGATCCGGTGGATATGACGGTGCTGGCCAACGAACAGGTGATCGACGGCAAGGGCTGGCGCTCGAACGCGCCGGTGGAGCGCAAGGAGCTGACGCAGTGGTTTTTCCGCATCTCGGATTACTCCGAGGAATTGCTGGAGGCTTTGGACAACCTGCCCAACTGGCCGGAAAAAGTCCGCACCATGCAGAAAAACTGGATCGGCAAGTCGCAGGGCCTGCAATTCGCCTTCGACACCAACGGCGCACCCGAAGGGTTCGAGTCGCTGGAGGTCTACACCACCCGCCCCGACACCCTGTTCGGTGCCAGTTTCGCCGCCATTTCCGCCGACCACCCGCTGGCCAAGGCGCTGGAAAGCAACCCCGAAGTGGCCGCCTTCAATGCCGAGTGCCGCCGCATGGGTACCTCCGCCGAGGAACTGGAAAAGGCGGAAAAGATCGGGCTGGATACGGGCATCACCGTCACCCATCCCTTTGATCCCGATTGGAAATTGCCGGTCTATATCGCCAATTTTATCCTGATGGACTATGGCACCGGCGCGATTTTCGGCTGTCCGGCGCACGACCAGCGCGATCTGGACTTCGCCCGCAAATACGGGCTGGACGTGAAACCCGTGGTTTCCGCCGACGGCCAGCCCTATGACATCGGGACCGAGGCCGTGACCGACGACGGCACACTGATCAACTCGGACTTCCTGAACGGTATGAATGTGAATGACGCCAAGGCCGAGGTCATCCGCCGCATGGAGGCCGCCGGCAAGGGCAAGGGTGTCACCAACTATCGCCTGCGCGACTGGGGAATTTCCCGCCAGCGGTACTGGGGCTGTCCAATTCCGGTGATCCACTGCGATACCTGCGGCATCGTGCCCGAGAAAAAGGAAAACCTGCCGGTGGAGCTGCCCAAGGATGTCACCTTTGACCGCCCCGGCAACCCGCTGGACCGGCACGACGCCTGGCGCAACACCACCTGCCCGAAATGCGGCGGCGCGGCGCAGCGCGAAACCGACACGATGGATACCTTTGTTGATTCGTCGTGGTATTACGCCCGTTTCACCAGCCCCCACGCCGAAACCCCGACCGATCTGGCCGAGGCCGATTACTGGATGAACGTTGACCAGTATATCGGCGGGATCGAACACGCGATCCTGCATCTGCTCTATTCCCGTTTCTTCGCCCGCGCGATGGCCAAAACCGGCCACCTGCCCCCCAAGGCGATAGAGCCGTTCAACGCCCTGTTCACGCAAGGCATGGTAACCCATGAATTCTATGCAACCGAGGAAAACGGGCGGAAGATCTATCACAACCCGTCCGAGGTTATCCGCACCGCTGACGGCGCCACCCTGCGCAGCACCGGCGAACCGGTAGAGGTCGGGCCGATCATCAAGATGTCGAAGTCCAAGAAAAACGTGGTGGATCCCGCGGATATTATCGACCAGTTCGGCGCCGATACCGCACGCTGGTTCGTCATGTCCGATTCCCCCCCCGAACGGGATGTGGAATGGACCGCCGCCGGCGCCGAGGCCGCGTGGAAACACCTGCAACGCATCTGGCGCATGGCGGTGGAAATCAGCGAGAGCGACGCGACCGGCACGGATGCCGACGCGCTGGCCCTGCAAAAGGCCACCCACCGCGCGATTGCCGATGTCACGGCGGGGATCGAGGGCTTTGCCTTCAACAAATCCATCGCCAAGCTGTATGAATTCACCAACACGCTGCAAAAATCGAAGGCCGGCAAGGCGGACAAACTCGCGGCCATGAAAACCATGGCGCAGCTGATGCAGCCCATGACCCCCCATCTGGCCGAGGAAGTCTGGGCCCTGATGGGCGGGTCCGGCATGGTCACACAGGCCCCCTGGCCCGAGGTGGACCCCGCCCTGCTGGTGGATGACACCGTGACCCTGCCGATCCAGATCAATGGCAAGCGGAGATCCGAAATAGAGGTGGCGAAAGACATGCCGAAATCCGAAATTGAAAAGCTGGCGCTGGCGGATGCCGCTGTCGTCAAGGCGCTGGATGGCAAGGCGCCGAAAAAGCTGATCGTAGTACCGGGGCGGATTATCAATGTCGTTATCTAGCCGCCGGAATTTCATGATGCAGGGCGCCGCATTGCTGGCACTGTCGGCCTGCGGGTTCACCCCGATTTACGGCAACGGCTCGGCGGCGGACAGGATGCGCGGGCTGATTGCCCTCGG
>JALWQC010000051.1 GCA_027080755.1 Paracoccaceae bacterium | reverse complement strand
CAACGGCGAACCGGTGGCCGCGGCCAATGTGGTTAACATGGTCGATATGCGGGTAAAAAAGCTGACGCCGGAATTTGCCAGCTATACCATCGCCAAGGCCGGATTATGGACGCTGACCCAAACGGCCGCGCAGGCGCTGGCCCCGCGGATCCGCGTCAATGCCATCGGCCCCGGCCCGACCCTGCAAGGCACCCGCCAAAGCGCGGAACATTTCGCCGCCCAGCGCGCCGCCACGATTCTGGAGCGCGGCTCGGACCCTGCGGAAATCTGCCGGACGCTGGATTATATTCTGGATGTGGACGGGCTGACGGGGCAGATTTTCTGTCTGGACGGCGGGCAGCATCTGGCCTGGAAAACCCCCGATGTGCTTGGAATCGAGTGATTTTCCGCACCGCGTCGCAAAACGCGATTTTGGCCAAAACGGTTGCATAAAAAAAGACTTTTCCACTTGACGGGCCTCTGTTCACAAAAGCCCGATGATTCTGTCATTGTTTTCACGGGCTTATAGGAAAAACTTAAATTTATCAACAATATCAACGTGTTAAAAAGTTGCCTAAAAATTAATCAGATCACAAAACCCTTAACGTTTATTGGGAAAAATCGAAATTCCGCGATCTTGCCCACAGAGTTATCCACAGGTTCGGTGGACAGGTTTTTTCTTGATTTCTGCCTTTCATGGATGCAGCCCCCCCTCGAATCGGGCAGAATGGAAAAATGACGGAAAAACAGGACAATCACGGGTTCGAGGAAGAAGGCGTCGCGCTGGAAACGCCGGCGGTCGAAACCGGTGTTCCGGTCATTCAGGCCTATCTGAAGCTGCTGGACAACAGCCCCGGCGTCTACCGGATGCTGGATAAAACCGGCGCGGTTCTGTATGTGGGCAAGGCGCGGAACCTGAAAAAACGGGTGTCGAACTATGCCCGCCCCACCGGCCACACGGCGCGCATCGGGCGGATGATTGCGGCCACGGCGCAGATGATGTTTCTGACCACCGAAACGGAAACCGAGGCGCTGCTGCTGGAACAGAACCTGATCAAGCAGCTGAAACCGCGCTACAATGTGCTGCTGCGCGACGACAAGAGTTTCCCCAATATCTACGTCAGCACCGATCACGAATTCCCCACGGCGCAGAAGCACCGCGGCGCGAAAAAGGGCAAGGGGACCTATTTCGGGCCTTTCGCCTCGGCGCGCTCGGTCAACCGGACGCTGCACCATCTGCAACGGGTTTTCCAGCTGCGCAACTGCTCGGATTCCATGTTCGCCAGCCGCACGCGCCCCTGTCTGCAATACCAGATCAAGCGATGCTCGGCCCCTTGTGTCGGGCGTATCAGCCGTGCCGATTACAAGGCCACGGTCGATGACGCCGTGCGCTTTCTGTCCGGCAAATCCAGCGGCATACAGGAACAGCTGGCGCGCGACATGGCCCGGGCAAGCGAGGCGATGGAATACGAAAAAGCCGCCGCCCTGCGCGACCGCATCAAGGCCCTGACAGACGTGCAATCGGCGCAAGGCATCAACCCCCAAAGCGTGACCGAGGCCGACATCATCGCCCTGCATCAAAACGGCGGGCAGGCCTGTGTGCAGGTGTTTTTTATCCGCGCCAACCAGAACTGGGGCAACCGCGCCTATTACCCGCGCACTGGTGCCGATATCGACGCCGCCGAAATACTGGAGGCCTTCATCGGCCAGTTTTACGGCAACAAAACCCCGCCGCGCCTGATCCTGCTGTCGCATCAGGTGGAAAACCCCGATCTGGTGGAAGACGCCCTGACCCGCAAACGCGAAAGCGCCGTGCATCTGCTGGTGCCGCAACGTGGCGAAAAGCGCACGCTGGTAGAGGCCGCCGAACGCAACGCGCGCGAGGCGCTGGCCCGCAAGATGTCCGAGACCGCCACGCAGGCCCGTCTGCTGCAAGGTCTGGCCGAGGCCTTCGACCTGCCCGCCCCGCCCCGACGGATAGAGGTTTACGACAACTCCCATATCTCGGGCACCAATGCGGTGGGGGCGATGGTGGTGGCCGGCCCCGAAGGCTGGATGAAATCGGCCTATCGCAAGTTCAACATCAAGGGCGATGCCATCACCCCCGGCGACGATTTCGGCATGATGCGCGAGGTGCTGGACCGCCGCTTCCGCCGCCTGATGAAGGAAGACCCGGACCACAAAACCGACCTCTGGCCCGATCTGTTGCTGATCGACGGCGGCGCGGGGCAGGTCAGCGCCACCATGGACGCGCTGCGGGCGCTCGGCGTCACTGGCGTGGCGGTTATCGGCGTGGCCAAGGGCGAGCACCGCGACCGCGGAGAAGAGGTCTTCCACCGTCCCGGCCTGCCACCCAAGGCCCTGCCCTTTCGCGATCCGGTCCTGTATTTCACCCAGCGTCTGCGCGACGAGGCACACCGTTTTGCCATCGGCACCCACCGTGCCAAACGGGCGAAATCCATGGCCGCAAACCCGCTGGATGATGTCCCCGGCGTCGGTGCGGCCCGCAAGCGCGCGCTGCTGGCGCATTTCGGATCCGCCAAGGCCGCCAGCCGCGCCGGACTGGCCGATCTGAAGGCCGTAGAGGGGATTTCAAACACCTTGGCCGAAACCATTTATAACCACTTCCACAACGGGGAATAAGCGGCTACAAATAGGAAAACGAGAACGGAGCCCCCATGCGCTGGACCCTTCCCAACATCCTGACCGTCGGCCGCCTTCTGGCCGCGCCCGCCGTGCCGCTGGCCTATATCCTGTTTCCCAGCCCCTTTGCCGACTGGGTGGCGATCCTCCTGTTTATCGGGGCCTCGCTCACCGATTTTCTGGACGGGTATCTTGCCAGAAAATGGAACCAGATCAGTGCCTTCGGGCGTATGCTGGACCCGATTGCCGACAAGGTGATGGTGGTTATCGCGCTGCTGATCGTGGTGCTGTTCACCGGCATGGACCCGTGGTTCCTGATCCCCGTCGTCATCATCCTGTTCCGCGAGATTTTCGTTTCCGGCCTGCGCGAGTTTCTGGGCGTGGATGCGGGCAAGCTGCAGGTAACGAAGCTGGCGAAATGGAAAACCACCGTGCAGATGCTGGCAATCACGGCAATTTTACTGACGCATATGCTGGGCATCTACACCACCGCCTATTCTTTCGCGATGGAACAGGACTATGCCTATGCAATCATGACCGGCCAGATGCAGGATGACGGGCATCTTTATGCCTTTTACCAGTCCTACCGCTTTTTCGACATGGCGGGGCTGGTGCTGATCTGGATTGCGGCGCTGCTGACATTCCTGACGGGGCTGGATTATTTCCGCAAGGCCCTGCCGTTTCTACAGGAGGAAAGCTGATGCAGATTCTCTATTTCGCATGGGTGCGCGAGCGGGTCGGAATCCCGCGCGAGGATGTGGAAACATCCGCCGGAACTGTCGCCGAGCTGGTGGCCGAGCTGCGCGCGCGCGAGGAACGCTATGATCTGGCTTTTTCCGACATGAACGCCATTCGCGTGGCTCTGGATCAGGAACTAAGCGATCTGGACGCCCCGCTGGAAGGCGTGCGCGAGGTGGCCTTCTTCCCGCCCATGACGGGGGGTTAGGATGTCGGTTTCCGTTCAGGAACAGGATTTCGACGTGGCGGCGGAAATGGCGGCCCTGTCGCAGGGGCGCACGGATATCGGCGCCATTGTCAGCTTCACCGGACTGGTGCGCGACATGGCCAAGGGGGCGGAGATTTCGGATCTGGAGCTGGAACACTACCCCGGCATGACCGAAAAATCCCTGCAAGCCATCGAGGCCGAGGCCAACACACGTTGGGATCTGCAGGGCAGCCGGATCATCCACCGCTATGGCAGGCTGGCCCCGGGGGCGCGGATCGTGCTGGTGCTGACCGCCTCGGCCCACCGGCAGGCGGCCTTCGAGGCGGCGGAATTCCTGATGGATTTCCTGAAATCCCGCGCGCCGTTCTGGAAAAAGGAAGGCACGACAGGCGGCGGCCACTGGGTCGATGCGCGCGAGGCCGACGAGGACGCCCTGAACCGCTGGTCCTGAGACGTTACAGCAACCGGTCGAATTTCGTCGACAGGTGGATCAGACTTTCCGAGGATCGCACGCCGTCTATCCCCCCGATGGTGTCCAGCGTCTCGTCCAGACGGGCGGTGTTCCGGGTGGCCAGTTGCAACACCATATCAAACCGCCCCGAGGAGGTATGCACCACCTGCACCTCGGGCATATTTTTCAGACGTTGCAGGATAAGCGGCCCCTTGCGCGGATCCAGCTGCAACAGAACCGTGGCCCGGATCCGCCCCGATTTGGCCTCTTCGCCCAGCTTGACCGTGTAACCGGTGATAATCCCGCGGTGCTCCAGCCGCTCCAGCCGGGCCTGCACCGTAGTGCGCGCCAACCCGAGCCGCCGCGCCAGTGTGGAAATCGGCGCCCGCGCATCCGTTGACAGGGCGTTAATCAGCTTCTGGTCCGTCTCATCCATTCAAATCACCCGAAATACCGTCAATTTTACGTCTGATACATCAATTTCGCCCGATTTGACGAGTGAAATCGACAGCACCGCCGGAAAAACTGCCCCAAAAGAGAGGTAACATGAACACATCAGCCGAAATCTGGGATTCACCCGTTGCCTATCTTATGGCCCGCCAGCCAGACCATCCGGTGCATTTCTTCGACCCCGCCGCGCTTCAGACGCAAGCGGCGCGGTTTCGCGACGGATTCGCCGGCATGGTCACCTTTGCGGTAAAGGCCAACCCCGCCCTTTCCGTCATCCGCAACCTGTTGCAGGCCGGCGTGCGCGGGTTCGATGTGGCCTCGCCCAACGAAATCCGGCTGGTGCAGTCGCTGGCCCCCCACGCGGCGCTGCATTACAACAATCCGGTGCGCTCGAAATCCGAGATCCGCTTTGCCCTGTCCGCCGGTGTGCGCTCTTTTTCTGTGGACAGCTTCGGTGGGCTGGCCAAGCTGCGCGCGCTGTGCAATCCCGAAGGGGTCGAGGTTTCTGTCCGCTTCAAGCTGCCGGTTACGGGCGCGGTCTATGATTTCGGGGCGAAGTTCGGCGCCGTGCCGGACAAGGCTGTCGGGCTGCTGCAACAGGCGCAAAGGGCCGGTTTCACCCCCTCGCTAACCTTCCACCCCGGCACCCAGTGCGAGGATGCGCAGGCCTGGGCCAGCTATATCCGCGCGGCGGCCGACATCGCGCGGCGCGCCAATGTTGCCCCCGCCCGCCTGAATGTCGGCGGCGGTTTTCCGGCCCCGCAGGCGGGCGCGGCACCGGATCTGGCGGCCTTTTTCCGCGTTATCGACGGGGCATTGGCCGGCGCCTTTCCCGACACGCCCCCTGCGCTGGTATGCGAACCGGGCCGCGCCATGGTCGCGCAGGCCTTTGCCCATGCGGTGCGGGTCAAGGACATCGGGGACGACGGGCAGATATACCTGAACGACGGGATTTACGGCGGCCTGTCCGAATTCCCCAACCTGTCCGTCGCGCGCCACTATCAGGCGCTGTCCCCCGAAGGGGCCCCGCGCACAGGCCCGTGCCGCCCGACGACCCTGTTCGGGCCGACCTGCGATTCCATCGACGTATTGCCCGAAAAACTGCCCCTGCCCGACAGCCTGCGGGAAGACGACTATATCCTGTTTCGCAACATGGGCGCCTATGTCCACGGGGTGACGACGGATTTCAACGGCTACGGCGATCTGGAAACGGTCACGGTCCTGTCCCTGTAAAGCGGAATTGAGCATCCTTGATTTGCCAGCCCCCGCAGGGGCGTCCAGACTGCGCGCATGGGCAGGCGCACGCATATCATCATCATCGACGGCACCCTCAGCCGCCTTGAGCCGGGTTTGGAAAGCAACGCCGGTCTGCTGTATAAACTGCTGTGCGAGGGGGCGAAAAACCCTGATCTGACGCTATATTACAACCCGGGCATTCACGGGGCCGGCCTGCGCAAATGGCTGGATGTGGCGGCCGGAATCGGGATTAACGCCGCCATCTGTGCCGCCTATGCCCATCTGGCCAGACACTACCGCCGCGATGACCGCATCCTGTTGTTCGGCTTCAGCCGCGGGGCCTATGCGGTGCGCTCGCTGGCGGGGATGATCGGGCGGGCCGGGCTGTTGACGCGTGCGTCTTCCACCCCGAAACGGGGGCGCCGTGCCTTTGATTTATATGAAAATGCAGCGGGCGCGGATCTGCCCGCCTTTTCGCGCCAATATTGTTTCTGCGATGTGGAAATAGAGATGATCGGGGTCTGGGACACGGTCAAGGCGCTTGGCCTGCCCTATCCGGTTTTGTCCCGCTTTGCCCCGATGGCGACGGAGTTCCACGACCATCACCTTGGCCCGGGTATCCGCAATGCCTTTCAGGCGCTGGCGCTGGATGAAACCCGCACCGCCTATGCGCCGATCCTGTGGGATTGCGTGCCCGGCTGGACCGGTCGGGCGGAACAGCTGTGGTTTGCCGGCGCCCATGCGGATATCGGCGGGCAGATAGAGGGCTTTGCCAAGGCCCGCCCCCTGTCGAATATCCCGCTGGTCTGGATGCTGGAAAAGGCGCGCCCCTGTGGCCTGCCCCTACCCGACGGATGGAAGGCACGCTTTCCCACCGACCCGACCGCCCCCATGTATGGCGCCACACGCGGGATTACGAAGCTCTTCCTGCTGCGCACCAAACGGAATGCCTGCACTACCCCGTTTGACCATCTGCACGAAAGCGTGCCGGAGCGGATGGAAAAAATACCGGCCTATCACCCCAAGGCCTGCCTGCCGGATCAGGTCTCGGCAGAAATGATGCGGGCAATGGTGCGCAAATGATTGCACCTACCCCCTTGCGCGGCTAGATTTCCCGAAACGGACGGGGACGCGATGAAGGCATTGATGATTCAGGGGACCGGCTCCAACGTCGGGAAGTCGATGCTGGTCGCGGGGCTGTGTCGGGCGCTGGTGCGCCGTGGCCTGCGGGTGCGCCCGTTCAAGCCGCAGAACATGTCCAACAATGCCGCCGTTACGGCGGACGGGGGGGAAATCGGGCGGGCGCAGGCCTTGCAGGCGCTGGCCTGTGGCGTTCCGGCGCATACCGATATGAACCCCGTTTTGCTGAAACCGGAAACCGAGGTCGGGGCGCAGGTTATCGTACAGGGCAAGCGCCTGACCAGCGTAGCGGCGCGCGAGTATGCGGCGCTGAAGCCGCGCCTGATGGCGGATGTTCTGGACAGCTTCGCCCGCCTGAAAGCCGAGGCCGACATCGTGCTGGTAGAGGGCGCCGGCAGCCCGGCCGAGGTCAACCTGCGCAAGGGCGACATTGCCAACATGGGCTTTGCGGCGGCGGCGGATGTGCCGGTTATTCTGGGCGGCGATATTGATCGCGGCGGGGTGATCGCGCAGCTTGTCGGCACGCATGCGGTGTTGTCGGACAGCGACCGGAGCCTGATAAAGGGTTTTATTATCAACAAGTTTCGCGGTGATCCCCGTTTGTTTGACGCCGGATTGCAGGAAATCGTCACCCGCACCGGCTGGCGCAATATCGGGGTGGCCCCGTGGTTTGACGAAGCGGCGCAGCTGCCGGCGGAGGATGCGCTCGACATCACCGGCGGCGGGGACGGAGTGGTGAAAATCGCCGTTCCGGTGCTGTCGCGGATCGCCAATTTCGACGACCTCGACCCGCTAAAGCTGGACCCTTCGGTGACGCTGGTCATGGTGCGGGCGGGGGCTGCGATTCCCGGGGATGCGGATCTGGTTATTCTGCCGGGGACAAAATCCACCATCGGCGATCTGGCGTTTTTGCGCGCGCAGGGCTGGGACATCGACATCGCGGCCCATGTGCGGCGCGGCGGGCGGGTGCTGGGCATTTGCGGCGGCTACCAGATGCTGGGCAAGGCGATTCACGACCCCGAGGGGATCGAAGGCCACGCCGGCACGGTGGACGGGCTGGGCCTGCTGGATGTGGAAACGGTGATGCAGGGGGATAAAAGGCTGGCGGCGGTCAGCGGGCGCGATCTGCACCACAACACCCCCGTCAGCGGCTATGAGATCCACATCGGCCGCACCACAGGATCGGACACCGCCCGCCCCTGGCTGGAAATCGCGGGCCGCCCCGAGGGGGCCATGCGGCAGAACGCACAGGTCGCGGGCTGTTATATCCACGGGCTGTTCGGCAGCGATGCTTTCCGCGCCGCCTATCTGGCCGGTCTGGGCGCCCCTGCCTCCGGCCAGCATTACGCCGAGACGGTGGAAACCACCCTCGACCATCTGGCAGAGCATCTGGAACAGCATCTGGACATCGACGCCCTGCTGGATATCGCGCGTTAACCCATCGCCCCCTTGCACCAGTCATAGAGCGCGTCCGGCTCGGGCGGCAGTTCCACGGCCAGACCATCGACAAAGGCATCAAAGGCCGCGCGGTTGCCGCGCCCTACCCCGACCAGAACCGGCGTGCCGTGTTCCAGTGCCGCCGCGATGGCGTCGCAGAAACCGCGGCCCTCGGCCTCTTGCGGGCCGAATTTGTTCAGCAGGAAGATATCCGCCTGATCCACCGCCTGTTTTTCGGTGGCGGCGACGGCCTCGGCAATGCCGGCGGGGTCCAGCCGGCAACCGGTTGCGCCCTCGCCCAGGGTCTGGGTTATGCGCACCTCGGGGCCATCGGGCAGCACGCGCAAATCCATGTCGCACAGATGCCCGCCCGGAATCTCGTTTTCCAGTATCTTGACCGCCCCGTTCAGACGCAGCCCCTCGGCTTCCAGCCTTGCGGCGGTTTTCGAGATCACCTCGTCGATCTGCCCTGCAACGGCGGATGTTACGACTGCAATTTTCATGTTTCCGGCCTTTTTAACGGTTTCAATCGGGATTTTATGCTAAGTTACCAGCGCCCTCAATAGCCTCTTGCGGCTGGCGGGAATGGCGGCGACCTCCAGCCCTGTGAAAACATGCAGCGTGTTCATATCCTCGTCTACCACCGCATGATCGGACACCCAGCCCCCCATGCTCAGATAGGTGCGCAACAAGGGCGGCATGCGCAGGCG
>JALWQC010000050.1 GCA_027080755.1 Paracoccaceae bacterium | reverse complement strand
GGCGCGATCCTCGCTTCATCTCGATGGCGCGGGCCGCTGGCAAAGGGGGCCACCCTGTGCGGCGCGTCCCAAGCCATTGATATTTCGCGAGGATCGCGCTGGCGACGTCTGGTTTATAGGTCTACGCCCTAAAGCGGGATGGAACGAAACCGTTCAATCGTATAGCCCCTGTCGCGGTCCAGCACCCCCTGACAGCTTTCCAGTGCCTTGATGGCGATATCCACATCAAGCAGGGCGATCGTGTCCAGCAACACGGCGCCGCTGCGCAGGCTCAGGGTGCGGCTGCCGGCCATTTCCTCCAGAAATGTGGCGGCGTCGGCATCGTAAAGCGCGGTGCCAAGGGTCGGGATCGTATCCATGCTAAAACCGGTGGCCAACATTCCCCAGACCGGCGTATCGTGCAGATCCATATCCAGCGGATAGCGCGTGGCTTCCTCCACCGTCATCAGGCCGGAGCCGAAATAGATAAACAGCATATTGTCCGGCCGGCTGATCTGCAGCCGCAGGAATCCCCCCTCGGCGGCGGATTTCCACAGAAAACATCCGGGCGTCTCCGAGCGTTCCATATAGATTTCCCAGCCCCCCGGCGTGCTGTCCCAGATCTTGGGCACATCGGTCGCGACATCGGGGGAAAACAGCGATAACCACAGTGAAAACAGTTCTTCCATACCCCCCTATGCGGGAAAAACGGGGGCTATTGCAAGGGTTTCCACCCTTCGGGCAAAAAAAGGGGGGATGGAAAACCACCCCCCGAGTTTCGCAATTCAGGCACATCGTTGACTGCTCGGGTCATATGCCTGCAGCCTGAATGCAAGGAGGTCACCCGGCAGATGGGCGCCCTCCCCCTGTCTGTATTCAGCTACACCCCGAGGTTGCCCCGCAGGTGTTACACTTCATACAGGTTCCGTTGCGCACCAGGGTATAGTTGCCGCATTCGCCACAGGCATCGCCCTCGTAGCCCTGCATTTTCGCCTTGGTGCGTTCATCCATTACCACGCCCGTCGCCACGGTTTCCTTTACCGCTGTGCGGATGGCTGCCCCGGTCTCGCTGGTGTGCAGGACCTCGTCCAGATGCAGCAGCTCCTCGGGGACGCGCTTGCGCAGATAGCCGGTAGAGGAAATCTGCCGGATCATTTCGATAGAGCTGTGCGCAACCTCGCTATCCACCGGATCGACATTGGAGACCCCCTCGTCCTGCCCGCGCCCCAGATCGTCAAAGGTTGATCCGCTGGGTTTGATATGGGCCAGATCGGTGCGGTCCAGATAGGACACGGCCAGTTCACGGAAGATATAATCCAGGATCGAGGTCGCGGATTTGATGCTGTCGTTACCCTGCACCATGCCCGCCGGATCGAAACGGGTAAAGGTGAAGGCATCGACGAATTCCTCCAGCGGCACGCCGTATTGCAGGCCCACCGAAACGGCGATGGCGAAATTGTTCATCATGGCGCGGAAACCGGCGCCTTCCTTGTGCATGTCGATGAATATCTCGCCCAGATTGCCGTCTTCGTATTCGCCGGTGCGCAGGTAGACCTTGTGCCCGCCAACGACGGCCTTTTGCGTATAGCCCTTGCGGCGGTGCGGCAGCTTTTCGCGCCCGCGTGCCACTTCCTTGATCACGACTTTCTCGACGATCTTTTCGGCCAGAATGCTGGCCCGCTCCCCGATCGGGGCCTCGGCCAGGGTTTCTTCCAGATCCTCGTCGTCGTCGATCAGCGCGCTCGACAGCGGCTGCGACAGTTTGGAACCGTCGCGATACAGCGCATTCGCCTTCACGCCCAGCGACCAGCTTAGCTCGTAAGCGGCTTTGCATTCCTCGATGGTGGCATCGTTGGGCATGTTGATGGTCTTGGAAATCGCGCCGGAAATAAAGCTTTGCGCCGCCGCCATCATTTTGATGTGGCTGTCCACGCTCAGATAGCGCGTGCCGATGCGCCCGCAGACATTGGCGCAGTCAAAGACGTTGTAATGTTCCTTCTTCAGGAAGGGCGCGCCCTCCAGCGTCATGGTGCCGCAAACGTGGTTGTTGGCATCCGAAATCTGCTGGCGCGAATAGCCGAGGTGACGCAGCAGGTCAAAGGCGGGGTCGTTCAGCTTTTCCTCAGGGATGCCAAGGGTGTTGCGGCAGAAATCCTCGCCCAGGGTCCACTGGTTGAACACGAATTTGATGTCGAAGGCCGTGGGCAGGGCTTCCTCGATCTTGTCGATCTCGGCGGCGCTGAAACCGTGG
>JALWQC010000049.1 GCA_027080755.1 Paracoccaceae bacterium | reverse complement strand
GCCCGCGGGGTAGAGGCGACGCTGAACACCGGGCGGGTGTGCGGGCTGTATCTGCCCAACGGCAACCCTGTGCCGGGGCCGAAGTTCGACTATAAACTGGCCTGGATGGACCGCATGTTCGCCCGCGCGCAGGAGCTGTTGAAATCCGAAGAGGTTGCCCTGATGGCAGGGGATTACAACATCATTCCCCAGCCCGAGGATGCCGCCCATCCCGACAAATGGTGGGGCGACGCCCTGTTCCGCCCCGAGTCGCTGGCCGCCTATCGCAAGATCCTGAACCTTGGCTTTACCGAGGCTTTCCGCACCCTGAACGCGGCCCCGGACCAATACAGTTTCTGGGACTACCAGCGCGGATCCTGGCAGCGCAACGACGGGATCCGCATCGACCATTTCCTGTTGACCCCGCAGGCGGCCGACCACCTGAAGGACTGCCGGATAGACAAGGAAATGCGCGGGCGCGAGCGGCCCTCGGACCATGTGCCCATCTGGGTGGAACTGGATATTTGACACCGGCTTTCCGCGATTTACGGCTTGACTCCGGCACCGGCAGGCAGGAAACCCGACGCGTAATATGTGACCCTGCAGTAGGAGCGGATTTTGGAAAGTTTTCTGGCACTGGGATTTCTGGTCGGCATGGGCCATGCCTTTGAAACAGACCATCTGGCGGCCGTCGGCACGCTGGCGTCCTCGGGCAAGGCCTCGCCCAAACGGCTGGCGTTGCTAGGGGCCAGCTGGGGGATGGGGCATACAACGACGCTGTTCCTGATCTCTTTGCCGGTCATCCTGTTCGGGGCGGTGATCACCGAGCGGCTGGCGGCGGGGATGGAATTCGGGATCGGCATCATGCTGGTTGTCCTTGGTCTGCATCTGCTGCGCAAACTGTGGAAGGCCCGCATCCATTTCCATGTTCACGACCACGGCGACGGAGTCCGGCATTTCCACGCCCACAGCCATCAGGGGGCGACGGTCAAGCACGCGCAGGATCCCCATGACCACCGTCACAAGGGGTTTTCCCCGCGCGCCTATGCCATCGGGCTGGCGCACGGGGCGGCCGGCTCTGCAGGGCTGGTTGCGCTGGCGGCGGCTGCCACGCAGAATGCGGTGACGGCCATGATCTATATTCTGGTGTTCGGGATCGGATCCATTCTGGGGATGGCGGCGCTGACCTTTGTGGCCAGCTGGCCGCTGAAAATGGCCGAATCGATGGCAAAACGTCTGTTGCTGGCGGTGCAGGTGGCGGCGGCGGGGCTGGCGATTTATGTCGGGATCTCGGTGATGACACAATCGGCGCCGGTTATCTGGGGCGCCTGATCCCTTTCGGGGTTACCCGAGCAGGACCAGCAGCCAGACAGCAAGGGCGAGGATAATGGCGAAAAGGACCATGGCACTGCCGATGTCCTTGGCCTTTTTCGACAGATCATGCGGTATCTCGCTGATCCGGTTCACGACGGTTTCGATGGCGGTATTGGCCAGTTCCATCAAGACGATATTCCAGCTGAAGGCGATGACAACGGCCCGTTCCAGCCCGCTTAAATCCAGCGCAAACGCCAGAAGGGTGGCCAGCGCGGCAACGATCGACCACTGGCGCATGCCTTCCTCGCTTTTCATGGCGGCAAGGAAACCTTGTGTGGACCAGATCAGCGCATTGGTATTTCGCTGCAATACATGTTTTACAAAACCGGACATGGGCGCAGTAAAGCAGCCGGACGCGACGTTGCCAAGCCCGTTCCCCCTTGCCAAGCCGCTTTTGCCATGCCAAACCTGCCGCAACGACACCTTAACAAGGAGATTGCCATGGCAACCGCCACAACCCACAACACCCTGAGCGATGAAATCTGGAACACCACAGGTGCCGGCCTTTGGGTCAAGCGCGCCGTTATGGTCATTCTGGGGATTGCCCTGCTTGCGGTTGCCGCGAAGATCCGTGTGCCGCTGCCCTATTCGCCGGTTCCCCTGACGCTGGGGACATTTGCGGTCCTGACCCTGGGGGCGGCCTATGGCCCGCGCATGGGACTGACCACGATTATCGGCTATATGCTGGTCGGGGCGCTGGGCTTTGACGTGTTTGCCAAATCCTCGGCCGAGCTGAACGGGCTGGAATATATGACCGGCTCCACCGGTGGCTATCTGCTCGGCTTTGTTCTGGCGACACTGGCGTTGGGCTTTGCGGCGCGCCGCGGCTGGGACCGGAACGTGGTTTCCATGGCCGGTGTGATGTTTGTCGGCACAGCGCTGATCTATGTCCCGGGCGCTGCATGGCTGTCGCATCTGTACGGCTTTGACGCCGGCACGGCCTTTGCCAAGGGGGTTGCCCCGTTCCTGATGGTTGACGCAATCAAACTGGCACTGGCGGCAATGCTGGTTCCGGCTGTGTGGAAACTGGTGGGCAAGGCGCGCGCCTAAAGTCGAAACGCTATAAGCCTTGAAAGAACCTTTCAGGGGCGTCCTTCGGGGCGCCCTTTTTATATGAACTTGCGGAAAAGTTTGGTGCGGTCGAACAGTCCCTCCAGCTCCCCCAGCCGCTCTTTCGTGTCGCTCCATGTGTGGGCCTGAACGCAGGCAATCATCGTTTCCACCAGCAGCATCGTCACCGCATTGGAATCCCAGGCCGAGGGGGCCTCTATCCGGGCGTTGAAGCGGTGGGTCGCGAATTTCGAGGTGGGCGATCCCCACTGGTCCGTGAACAGGATAATTTCGGCTCCGCGGGCCTTGGCCATATCCGCCAGCCGTAGCAGATCGTGTTCATAGCGCCGCACGTCGAAAACCACCAGAACATCGCCGGCCTTCATGTCCAATACATAATGCGGCCAGGCGTTGGAGTTGGAGGCAATCAGCGTCACCCCCTCGCGTGCCACTTGCAGATGGGTGAACAGATAATCCGCCAGCGCACGGGTGATACGCCCGCCCACAATATAGATCCGCCGTGCGGGATCGGCCAGCAGGGCACAGGCCCCGTCGAAAGTCTGCGGTTCTATCTGGCGCAGGGTGCGGCGCATGTTCTGGGTGACGGCATCGGCAAAACGGTTGAGGATGTGTTCCTCGGGGGCGTGTTCCGCCCAGATTTCGTGTTTGGCAATCGGGTTGGATATCTGGGCCTCCAGTTCGTCGCGCAAGGCGGCCTGGAATTCGGGATAGCCGGAAAAGCCCAGTTTCTGCACCATGCGCGCCACGGTCGGGGTGGAAACGCCGGCATTCTGGGCCACGCTGGTAATGCTGGTCAGACCGGACACGGGATAGTTTTCCAGTAGCGAATTGGCCAGTTGGCGTTCGGCACGGGTCAGCGAATCGAAATGGTCCTGCAGTTTTTCGGCAATGGTCCGGTTGGGCGTGTTCAAAATCTGGCTCCTGTATATGTCTGTAAAAATTATAACGACATTACGTCGCTTGCAACAATATTCACAGAAAGTTTCTTGACAGCTGCGTGCGACTTGTTCAATTCTTCACAAAAACGGGGGTTCCCTTGGGTAAGATTGAACAGACGCCAGTATTGTCACCGGAAGAAGGGGCCGCCTGTGCCGTTGTCAATCCGGCCGGTTCGTCGCCGGTGCTGCTGGTGTGCGAACATGCCTCGAATGTTATACCTGCCAGCCTCCAGGCCCTTGGTCTTGATGACGATGCGCGTCAAAGCCATGTGGCCTGGGATCCTGGCGCGTTGGGCGTTGCGCAGGAATTGTCGCGGATTCTGGACGCGACGCTGGTGCATGCCCGTTTCTCGCGGCTTGTCTATGACTGCAACCGCCCCCCCGAGGCCGAAAGCGCCATGCCTCCGCGCAGCGAGGTTTTCGACATCCCGGGGAATACGGGCCTGACGCCGGCAGAACGCGAGGCACGCACGAAGGCCCTTTATGTGCCGTTCACCGAAACTCTGTCGGGCGAGATTTCCCGCCGCACACAACAGGGCCGCCCGCCGGTTCTGGTGACGATCCACAGTTTTACGCCGGTCTATTACGGCAAACAGCGCGAGGTGGAGATGGGCATCCTGCATGACGCGGATACGGCGCTGGCCGATGCCATGCTGGACGCACAGGATGAAACCACGCTGTTGACCCGCCGGAACGAGCCCTATGGCCCCGACGACGGGGTGACGCACACCTTGCAGCTGCACGGGCTGGGCAACGGCCTGCCGAATGTGATGATAGAGGTGCGCAACGATATGCTGGAAAGCCCCGTGCAGCAAAAGAAGGTGGCACAGGATCTTGCCGCGATGCTGGAACGTGCGCTGAAATCCATAACCCTGCCCGGAACGGAGGTCCCCGATGTTTAACTTTATGCGCGCCTATGTGCGTATAATTACGGCCATCAACTATCGTGTCGGCCGGTTTGCCATGTATCTGATTTTCGTGCTGATGGGGATTTTGTTGTGGTCCTCTATTTCGAAAACCTTCTTTGATCCCTCGCTCTGGACGCTGGAAATGGCGCAGTTCACGATGGTGGCCTATTACCTGCTGGGCGGGCCGTATTCGATGCAGCTGGGCGGGCATGTGCGGATGGATTTGCTGTATGGTTCGTGGTCGGACCACACCAAGGCGGTTGTCGATTCCATCACGATTTTCACGCTGATCTTCTATCTTGGTGTGCTGCTTTATGGCGGTATTTCCAGTGCGGCCTATTCGCTGGGCTATTTCGGATCGCATCCGATTGTGTTTTTCAAGGATCTTTTCGTGGCCTTTGTGACCGGCGGTTTCCCGGCCGCCGACGATATTATGGGCCATCTGGAGCGCAGCCCCACCGCATGGCGCCCCTATCTGTGGCCGATTAAAATCCTCGCCGTTTCCGGCATATTCATGATGCTGTTGCAGGCCATCGCGGTCTTTTTTCAGGACATCGCCAAAATTCGCGGAGTAGAACTGTAATGTCGTATGAAATGATCGCCCTGTTGATGTTTGCATCCATGATGGTGATGCTGATGACCGGCCAGCGGGTGTTTGCCGGGATCGGTTTTGTGGCTGTGGTTGCGGCACTTTTGCTTTGGGGTGACGGAGGGGTAGAGATCGCCTTTTCCGCCAGCATGAAGCTGATGAAATGGTATCCGTTGCTGACCCTGCCCCTGTTTATCTACATGGGATTCATCCTGTCGGAATCCGGCATTGCCGATGATTTGTATAAAATGTTCCATGTCTGGACCGGCGGGCTGCATGGCGGGCTGGCCATCGGCACGATCGGGTTGATGGTGCTGATCTCGGCCATGAACGGGCTGTCGGTGGCGGGGATGGCCATTGGCGCCACGATCGCCCTGCCGGAGCTGTTGAAGCGCGGCTATGACAAACGCATGATATCGGGGGTGATCCAGGCCGGCTCCTCGCTGGGGATTCTGGTGCCGCCGTCTGTGGTGCTGGTGCTATATGCCATGATCGCGCGCCAGCCCGTCGGGCGGCTCTGGCTGGCCGGGGCGGTTCCGGGGCTGATGATGGCAGGCATGTTCATCATATACATCGCCATCCGCTGCAAGATTAACCCGGCCCTTGGCCCTGTGCTAAGCAAGGAAGAACGCGACAGCATCACCCGCGCCGAAAAATTCCGCCTGCTGCGCGCTGGTCTTTTGCCGCTGTTCATCTTTTTCATCATGATGTTCCCGTTCGTGAAGGGCTGGACCTCGCTTGTCGAAAGTTCCGCGGTGGGCGCGATGGCGGCCACGCTTGCGGCGTTGCTGAAGGGGCGGGTGACGCGCAAGGTTATGGATACCACCATCCGCGAGACCCTGAATATTTCCGCCATGTTCATGTGGATCATCCTTGCGGCGTTGGCTTTCGGGGCGGTGTTTGACGGTGTTGGCGCGGTGAAGGCGATCAAGAGCTTTTTCCTCGACAACCTCGGGCTTTCCCCGTGGGAGGTCCTGATCCTGATGCAGATTTCCTTCCTGATCATGGGGACGTTTCTGGACGACACGGCGATGCTGGTTATCGTTGCCCCGTTGTATGTGCCGCTGGTGGGCGAGCTGGGGTTCGATCTGATCTGGTATGGTGTCCTTTACACGATCACCTCGCAAATCGCCTATATGACGCCGCCGTTCGGCTATAACCTGTTCCTGATGCGCGCCATGGCGCCACCGGAAATAGGCCTGCGCGACATCTATATTTCAATCATTCCATTCGTTGGCGTGATGCTGCTGGCCCTGCTGACCATCATCATCTTCCCGCAGATTGCCCTGTGGCTGCCAAGTCTGGTTTACGGAAACTAAATAAAGAAGGGAGGGTAAAGCCTCCTCCAAACCCCCGGGGGCAACCCCACCAACAAGGAGAAGACAATGACTAACAGACGTAAGTTTTTACAAACTGCCGGTCTTGCCGGGGTTGGCGCCCTTGCCGCGCCGGCTGTGCATGGTGCCGCACCGATCAAATGGCGCATGCAGACCTATGCGGGGCCGGCGCTGGCCGAGCATGTGATCAAGCCCGCGATTGACACCTTCAACGCCATTGCCGGCGACGAAATGCAGATCGAGCTGTATACAGCCGACCAGCTGGTGCCGACGGGCGAATTGTTCCGGGCCATGCAGCGCGGCACGATCGATGCGGTGCAGTCGGACGACGATTCCATGGCCTCCCCGACCGAGGTAACGGTTTTCGGCGGGTATTTCCCGTTCGCCAGCCGCTATTCGCTGGATGTGCCGGTGCTTTACAACCAGTATGGTCTGGGCGAGATCTGGGAAAAGGAATACGAACAGGTTGGCGTCAAATGGATTTCCGCCGGTTCCTGGGATCCCTGCCACTTCAACACCAAGGAACCCATCCGCTCACTGGATGATCTGAAGGGCAAGCGTATCTTTACCTTCCCGACCGCTGGTCGCTTCATGTCCAAATTCGGCGTGGTTCCGGTAACCCTGCCGTGGGAAGATGTGGAAGTTGCGGTGCAGACAGGGGAACTCGACGGGATCGGCTGGTCCGGTATCACCGAGGATTACACCGTTGGCTGGGCAGACGTTACCGACTATTTCCTGACCAACAACATCTCGGGTGCATGGGCAGGGTCGTTCTTTGCCAATATGGACCGCTATAACGAACTTTCGCCGCGTCTCCAGACGTTGCTGAAAACCGTTATGGACCAGTCGCACTATCACCGTCAGTGGTGGTATTGGGGCGGCGAGGCATCCCTGCGCGTCAACGGCACCAAGATGCAGCTGACCTCCATCCCGGACGAGGAATGGCAAACCGTGGAAGATGCGGCGGTGGAATTCTGGGACGAAATCGCCCAGGAATCCGAGACCAAGGCCAAGGTTGTGAAGATCTTCAAGGAATACAACGAAGTGATGAACAAAGCTGGCAAGCCTTACCGCTACTAGTATATACTCGTCGCGGGCTGGAAACGGCCCGCGACTCAACCCCTAATTTCGAGCGTGACCCATGTCTGGCAACCTTACATTTGACGATCTGAAAACTTCCGTAGCCTCTGGCGAGGTTGATACCGTTCTGGCCTGTATTGTGGACATGCAGGGCCGCTTGATGGGCAAACGGTTTCTGGCGCAGCACTTTATCGACGGCGCCTACGAGGAAACCCATTGTTGCAATTACCTGCTGGCCACCGATCTGGAAATGGCCACGCCCGAGGGTTATGCAAGCACCAGTTGGGAAAGCGGTTATGGCGATTATGTGATGAAGCCGGACCTGTCCACCCTGCGCAAGACCCCGTGGCTGGACGGCACGGTGATGGTGCTGTGCGACGTGCTGGACCACCACACGCATCAGGATATCCCCCATTCCCCCCGCGCCATGCTGAAAAAGCAGATCGCGCGTCTGACGGGCATGGGGTTTGACGCCATCATGGCGACGGAGCTGGAATTCTTCCTGTTCGAGAAATCCTTTGACGAGATCGCCAAATCCGGTTTCCGCGACCTGACCCCGATCTCGGCCTATAACGAGGATTACCACATCCTCCAGACCACCAAAGAAGAACACATCATGCGGCCGATCCGCAATCACCTGTATGCCGCCGGAATCCCCGTTGAAGGCACCAAGGGCGAGGCCGAGGCCGGTCAGGAAGAGTTGAACATAAAATACGCCGAGGCAATGGACACCGCTGACAACCACACCATCGCCAAGCACGCGATCAAGGAAATCGCGTGGCAGCAGGGACATGCGGTGACATTTCTGCCCAAATGGGACCACACCAAAGTCGGCTCGTCGAGCCATGTGCATCAGTCGCTCTGGTCCGGGGGGAAGCCGGCGTTTTACGATGAGAATGACGAACTGGGCATGTCGGAGCTGATGAAGAACTACATGGCCGGCCTGCTGAAATATGCCCCTGACTATATGTATTTTCTGGCGCCTTATGTGAACAGCTACAAGCGGTTCCAGAAGGGCAGCTTTGCCCCCACGCGCACGATCTGGTCGGTGGATAACCGCACAGCCGGATTCCGCCTGTGTTCGGCAGGGTCGAAATCGGTGCGGGTGGAATGTCGCATTGGCGGCTCGGATCTGAACCCCTATCTGGCTATGGCGGCGCAACTGGCGGCGGGCATCAAGGGAATAGAGGACCATCTGGAACTGGACCCGCCCACCGTTGGCGATGCCTACACGGGCGACACCGGCATGATCCCGCAGACCCTGCGCGATTCCATGGCAACGCTGAAAGATTCAGCCATGTTGCGCGCGGCCTTTGGCGACGATGTGGTGGACCATTACACCCGTGCCGCCGAATGGGAACTGGAAGAATTTGACCGTGTGGTGACCGACTGGGAAATCGCACGCGGTTTTGAACGGGCCTAGGGCCCCTCTTGGAGAAGACGAACATGACAAAGTTGATCAAGTGCATCTCGCCGATCGACGGCTCGGTTTATGCCGAGCGTCCGGCCCTGAGCATGGAAGAGGCCAAGGCCGCCGTGGCCCGTGCCCGCGCTGCCCAGAAGGAATGGGCCAAGCGCCCCCTTGCCGAGCGCATCGAACTGGTGCAGGCCGGTGTGGTCGAGTTGGGCAAAATGAACGATGATATCGTTGTCGAGCTGGCCCATATGATGGGCCGCCCCGTGCGCTATGGCGGGGAATTCGGCGGGGTCGAGGAACGTGCCAGC
>JALWQC010000048.1 GCA_027080755.1 Paracoccaceae bacterium | reverse complement strand
GTCCACATCAGCCGCCTGCGCAAGAAAATCGACCTTCCCGGGGAAGAGCCCCTGATCCACACCGTGCGCGGCGCCGGCTACAGGATGGTGAAATGACCCTGTTCCCCACCAAAGGCAAAAGCGCCATCCGCCGTCTTTTCGCCCTGCATCTGGTGGTAACACTGCTGGCCTCGGCGGGGATTCTGGGGCTGGTCTATATCGGCACCATGCGCCTGCTGGAGAACCAGACAGCCGAGGCCGTGGACATCGAGCTGCGCGGGCTGGTCGGGGATTATGTCGAGGGCGGGCAATTCGCCCTGCGGTCGGCCATTGCGGAACGCTCCACCTCGCGCAATGACGCGGATTCGATCTATCTCTACGCCACCGCCGACGGACATCCGCTGGCGGGCAACCTGTCCAGCTGGCCCGAAATCCCGCTGGACGGGCAATGGCACAGCATTCCGCTGTATCGCACGGACATCGACCGCACGGTGCTGGTCGGGCTGCGCGCTATTTCCCTGCCCAGCGGGGCGCGGCTGCTGGTCGGGCGCGATATGCGCAGCCAGCGGGAATTCCGCACCATCCTGAAATATGCCTCGCTGGCGCTGCTTGGCTCTTTCCTGATTGCCGGGTCTCTGGGGGGGCTGGTTGTGTCGCGCTCTATTCTGAAACGGGTGGCGGATATCCAGCAGGCCGCCACGGAAATCACACAGGGCAACCTGTCCCGACGGGTGCCGCTGAAAGGCACGGGCGACGAATTCGACCGGCTGGCCAAGGCCCTGAACGACATGCTGACCCGAAACGAGGCCCTTCTGGGCGAGCTGCAGATGGTCACCGACAGCCTGTCCCACGACCTGCGCACCCCGCTGGCCCGCCTGCGCAACACGCTGGAAACCGTCCTGCTGGAAATCCCCGAAGACAGCCCCGCCACAGACCGGATCGCCCGCGCCCTGCACGAGGCCGACTATGTGCATCAGGTATTTTCGGACCTGCTGGACATCGCCCGGGTAGAGGCCAGCCTCGCCCAGACCCAGATAGAACCCCTGAACCTGTCGCGCCTGCTGCAGGACGCGCTGGAACTATATGCCCCTCTGGCCGAGGAAAAATCCCAGACCCTGCACATCGACATCGCCCCCGACATCACCATCATGGGCCACGCCCAGTTTCTGGCGCGCGCTCTGGCCAACCTGCTGGACAACGCCGTGAAATTCACCCCCGAAGGCGGCACGATCCGCATATCCCTGCACCGTCGGGAAAACCGCGCCGTCCTGCAAATCGCCGATAGCGGGCCGGGTATTCCTGCGGCAGACTGGCCAAAGGCACTGGCGCGGATGGGCCGGCTGGAAACAGAACGCCACACCCCCGGCGCCGGCCTCGGCCTGAGCCTCGCAGCCAAAGTCGCCGCCCTGCACGGCACAACCCTGGAACGCCAGAACAGCCCGCAAGGCCTGCACCTGCAAATATCCTTTCCGGTGGCAGAGGGAACGGTAGACCAGGGCGTAGACCTATAACCCCAAGCCACGAGCGAAATCACCCTGTGGTTGACGTCCGCAAGTCTGGCAGCTAAAAGACAAAACAGTAATCATTCAATCTTAAGTTGTTTCTCTTCACTTTTTCACAAATACGGGATTTAAAATGCGTTTTAAATTACTGGCCATTGCCGCAATCACCCCTTTTCTTTTTGCCTGTGCAACATCCGCACCCAGACCGCAGCTGGAAACCGAAGGCAAAGAAGTGGTCGCCGTATTTTCGGAACCGCATGAATTTTTAATGCGAGGACTGCGGGGCGCCCGCACCGTTCCCCCATCCATTCAAACGGTTAAATTCAAGTTCCAGTGTCTCAAGAATTTTGACGGCAGGTCGGCACAGGAACGCGCAAATGCTTCTGCGCAATATGCAGATATCTACCAGAGAAAAAGCGCGGACCTTATCATGATAAACCGTATTGTCTTCGGCTGGATAAAGCAGATCGAAGATCGCAGTATTGCCGAGCAAGGGTGCGAGATTTACCCGCAAGTATCTGCTAAAACCGTGATTTTTGAAACCGTAACCGACGACCCCGCAACGGTGATCCAGTACGCTTTGCGCCACAAACTGTATTAGGGCGTAGAGCTACAAAGCGCGTAATCTGCGCCATTTTACGTTCCCCTAGTCCTCGAACAAATCCACCTGATCAGGTTGGCGCGGGGCGGACAGGCCCAGGTGTTGCCAGGCTTTGGCCGCCAGCATCCGCCCGCGCGGGGTGCGCTGGATCAGGCCCTGTTGCAGCAGGAACGGCTCTATCACCTCTTCGATGGCATCGCGGGCTTCGGACAGGGCGGCGGCGATGGTTTCCACGCCCACCGGCCCGCCGCCGTAGTTTTCCGCCAGCAGCCGCAGGTAGCGCCGGTCGGCCGAATCCAGCCCCAGATGGTCCACCCCCAGCCGTGTCAGCGCCATATCCGCCAGCGGCGCGGTCACCTTGCCGTCTCCCTCGACCAGCGCAAAATCCACCACGCGGCGCAACAGCCGTCCCGCAATCCGCGGTGTGCCACGGGAGCGGCGGGCAATTTCCATCGCCCCGCCCGCATCCGCATCCGCCCCCATCAGGCGCGCACCACGGTCAACGATTTTCACCAGTTCCGCGATTGTATAGAACTCCAGCCGCGTCGGAATGCCGAAACGGTCGCGCAAGGGCGTGGTCAGCAGGCCCAGCCGTGTCGTCGCCCCGACCAGCGTGAAGGGCTGCAAGTCGATGCGCACGGTGCGCGCCGCCGGCCCCTCGCCAATCACCAGATCCAGCTCGAAATCCTCCAGCGCGGGATAGAGGATTTCCTCCACCGCCGGATTCATGCGGTGGATTTCATCGATAAACAGCACGTCGCGCGCATCCAGATTGGTCAGAATCGCCGCCAGATCCCCCGCCTTGGCCAGCACAGGGCCGGAGGTCATGCGGAAATTCACCCCCAGTTCGCGCGCCATGATCTGTGCAAGCGTGGTCTTGCCCAGCCCCGGCGGACCATAAAACAGCGCGTGATCCATCGCCTGCCCGCGCATCTTCGCGCTTTCGATAAACACCCGCAAATTGCGCCGCGCCTCGGCCTGCCCGACAAATTCGTCCAACGTCTGCGGCCGCAAGGCACGGTCGGCATCACCGGGGCGTTCCTCGGGGCGCAGGTCCTGTTCGATATCCATACCCTATCCTTTCGGAGCCAGCAGGCGCAAAGCGGCCTTGATCAGGGCGCCGGAATCCGCCTCCGGTGCGTTGCCCGAAGCCTCGGCCACCGCGCTGGCTGCATCGCCCGTGCCATAGCCCAGATTGACCAGCGCCGAAAGTGCGTCGGCCTGCGCGGCCGCGGTGCTGTCCACCACCACGGGCTTGGGCTTCGCTGCGGGCTTCGGAGTGTCGATCACCATCCCCTCGTCCGCCGCGGCCACCTGCGACCCGCTTGCCCCCATTGCCATCACGGCAGGGGCCTTGTCCTTCAGTTCATTCGCCACCCGCTGCGCGATTTTCGGGCCGATCCCGGGTGCCGCCTTGATCGCGCCGACATCGCCCAGCGCAATCGCGCGCCCCGTGCCTTCCGGCCCCAGCGTGCCAAGGATCGCCAGCCCCGCCTTGGCCCCGACCCCCTGAACCGAGGTCAGCAGCCGGTGCCATTCCCGTTCCGCCAGCGTCGAAAAGCCGTAAAGCTGCATGAAATCCTGCCGCACCACCATTTCGGTATAGAGCGACACCATCCCCCCCGCCGCCGGCATCATCGCCAGCGTGCGTTCGTTGCAATAGACGATATAGCCCACGCCGCCCGTGTCGATCAGAACATGATCGTTGCTGCGGTAATCCAGCCGCCCTGTCACCTTGCCAATCATGCCCCCGCCCTTTCCAAAGCCGCTTCCAGCCGTCCGGCAAAACGGGCGTGGTGCGCGTGGCACATGGCAATCGCCAGGGCATCGGCGGCATCCGGCCCGTTGATCACGACCCCCGGCATCTGCATTTTAACCATATGTTCCACCTGCGCCTTGTCCGCATGTCCAACGCCGACAACCACCTTCTTGACGGAATTGGGCGCGTATTCCGCCACCTCCAGCCCCGCCTGTGCCGGCACCAGCATGGCAATCCCGCGCGCCTGCCCCAGCTTCAGCGTGCCGACCCCGTCCTTGTTGACAAAGGTCTTTTCCACCGCCGCCGTTTCGGGGGCGAATTGCGCGAAGACGGCGCTTAGCTGGTCGAACAGGCTGCTAAGACGATAGGCCAGATCCGTGCCGACCGATTGGCAGGTGCCGTTGGCCACATGGGCAATCCGCGAGCCGTCCACATCCACAATGCCCCAGCCCATTCGCCGTAGCCCCGGATCAATCCCGATTACCCGCATGTGCGGCCTCCTGTTTCAATAACATGCTAGCGATAGCACGAAACAAGAACATCTGCCAAGCGATGATTGCACCCATCCATGCAGGGCGCGCATACGGGGCATGCAATCATAGCGATTGTTGTTTGGCCGGCGCGGGCCTAGATACCCCGCATCAAAGGCAATCACGCCAAACCCTATAGATTATGGAGCGCCCCAATGGCCATTATCGAAACATCCCGTCCCGTGCCGTTTGGCGCCGTTGCAACCCTGCAGATCGTCAACCTGTTCGACACAGCCGTTGCCAAATTCAAGGCCTGGAACCTGGCCCGCAAAACCGAAACCATGCTTTCCCGCCTGTCGGACCGCCAGCTGGCCGACATCGGCCTGGAACGCAGCCAGATCCACAGCACCACGATGGAACTGGTTCTGCGCCGCTACTTCTAAAACGACCCGCCAGCATGTTGCAAAGCCGCCCCGAAACGGGCGGCTTTTTGCGTTTCGGGGTCAGCCCCGTTCCAGCGTCAGGGTCGTCCATTCCCCGATCACCCGTTTCGCCAGACGATGGAAGCCCCAGCCCTTGTAAACCGCCTCGACGCCCAGCGCCTGCGTGTTCAGAATACCCGACAGGATGATGACCGAGCCCGTATCCGTATGCCGTGCCATATCCGGTGCCAGACGTTTCAGCGGGCCGGCAAGGATGTTGGCAAAGACCAGATCGAAAGGCGCGGCGCGGCGAATCTCGGGGCTGCGGAACCCGACCGCCGTGTGGCAGGAAATCCGCCCCTTCAACCCGTTTGCCGCAATGTTGGCCCGCGCCGTTTCCGTTGCTACCGGATCGATATCCGAGGCCAGCGTCGCACAGGGCCAGACCGAGGCCGCCGCCATCGCCAGAACCCCCGTCCCCGAGCCGATATCCGCCACATTCGTCGCCACCATCCCCGAAGTCACAAGGTCGTCCAGCGCCAGAAGGCAGCCTTTGGTCGTGCCGTGATGTCCGGTGCCAAAGGCCATCGCGGCCTCTATTTCCATCTTGATCTTGTTGTCGGGGATTTCGTCGCGGTCATGGGCACCAAAAACCACGAAACGGCCGGCGTAAACAGGCGTCAGCTCGCGGCGGACCTGTGCAACCCAATCGCGATCCTCCAGCTCGGACACGGCGAAGGGGCGGGCGTCGAAAGTGGCGGCCAGCAGGTCCAGTGCCACCTCGTCCGGCTGTTCCAGAAAAAACCCGCCGACCTCCCATGTTTGCGAGCCGTCCTCGACCTCGAAAACCCCGATGCCCGTGGGGGCCGGAGTCAGCCGTTCGAGGGCCTCGCCCAGCGCCTCGGCCTTGGATTTGTCACGCAGGGTTGTCAGGGCGGTAAATGTGGACATCGGTTTCTCCTTTCCAACAGGCGATAGGCAAATGCCGCGCCAAGGTCAAGACAGGCCGATCGGGCAGGACACCCCCGTGCCGCCGATCCCGCAATAGCCGTCGGGGTTTTTCGCCAGATATTGCTGGTGATACCCTTCGGCGTAATAAAACGGACCGGCGGGGCGGATCTCGGTGGTGATCGCCCCGTATCCGCGCGCATCCAGTTCCCGCTGGAACAGCTTGCGCGAGTCCCCGGCCGCGGCCTGCTGCGCCGCGTCGAAGGTATAAATCGCGGAACGATACTGCGTGCCACGATCATTACCCTGCCGCATCCCCTGCGTCGGATCATGGTTTTCCCAGAAGGTTTTCAGCAGGGCTTCATAGCTGGTAACCGCCGGATCAAACAGCAGTTGCACCACCTCGGCATGGCCGGTGGTGCCGGTGCAGATCTGTTCGTAACCGGGGTTTTCAGTCTGCCCGCCACTGTAACCGACCATCGTGACCCAGACCCCGGGTTGCTGCCAGAAAATCCGCTCTACCCCCCAGAAACAGCCCATAGCGAACATCGCCTTTTGCAGGCCCTCGGGGAAATCGGTCAGGGAACGACCGTTAACGAAATGGGTGGTGTCTGGGGTGTTCATGCCGGCCTCCGGTTTTCATCGAAGGCCGACGCTAGGACATAGGTCCGCAAACCGCAAGTCAGCGGTAGCTGACCACCTCGAATTCCACCCCGTCGGCATCCAGAAAATAGAACCGCCGGCCCGGCTCGTAATCGCCGTGGTTGACGGGGGTAAATCCGGCCGCTTTCACCCGCGCCTCGGCCGCGTCCAGATCGTCAACGGTGATGCCGATATGGTTCAGGCTGGCGGGGGTGGAATAGCTGTCCGGCGGATTGCCCAGCGCCTGCCGCGGCGTATACAGCGCGACATAGCTGTCCGCGTTCCCCACATGATAGGTCGTGCCGCCGTTCATCGCATCGCCATGCCAGCGGGTGTGCCAGCCAAAGACCTGTTGCAGCATCGCCGCGGTTGCTGCCGGATCGCTGACGGTTACGTTGACGTGTTCCAGTTTTGCAGATGTCATTTTCATCCCCTTTTTTCCGGTTTGTGTTTCAACAGGATTCGTTGTAATTGCTAAACCTAACTTTAGGTCAAGCATTTTTTCGGGGGCATCATGACAAAACCTTACGGGCTATCCATCGGCTATCTGGCAGAGCGCACCGGCCTGTCCGTCTCCGCCATCCGCTATTATGAAACCGAGGGCCTGATCCACCCGGAACGCAACGCCGGCGGGCAACGGCGGTTCCAGCGCGCCGACATCCGCCGCCTGTCCTTTGTGATGATCGCGCAGCAGTTCGGCTTTTCCATCGCGCAAATCCGCGCCGAGCTGGACACCCTGCCCCAAGGCCGCGCCCCGACCAAGGCCGACTGGGCCCGTATCAGCCGCGCCTTCCGCGCCGAGCTGGACAGCCGCATCGAAACCCTGACGAAACTGCGCGACAATCTGGATGGCTGCATCGGCTGCGGCTGCCTGTCGCTGGACAGTTGCGCGCTGTATAACCCAGCCGACCGCGCCCGCCAGAAGGGGGCCGGACCACGCTATCTGATGGGGGACAGCCCCGACACGGGTGCCCGGGTCAGATCGTTATAGGGGTGCGGGAAAACACGGTCTCGTGGCCCTTGCGCGGGTGGCGCGGGATCAGCAGCGCCAGCAGCAGCGAGCCAACCGCCATCCCCGCCGCCAGCCAGAACACCATCCCCGGCCAGCTAAGCCACAGATAGCCAAGTGCTGCGGGCAAAAACACCGCTGCAATGTGGTTGATGGTAAAGGCCACCGCCGCCGTCGGGGCGATATCCCTGGGGTCGGCAATTTTCTGGAAATAGGTTTTCAGGGCAAAGGCCAGCGCGAAAAACAGATGGTCCAGCACATACAATGTCGCACCGATCACCACGCCCCAACCGAAATAGTATATCCCGCCGTAAGCCAGAAAAATCAGGGTCAGGCCGGTATATTCAAACATCAGCGCCCGCCGCTCCCCGACCCGGGCGATCAGCTTGCCGACCAGCGGCGCGATGAAAATATTGGCGGTGTAGTTCAGCAACAACAGGGCGGTGACGTCGGAAACCTCGAAATGGAAATGCTCTACCATCATAAAGGCGGCAAAAACGATAAAAATCTGCCGCCGCGCGCCGGCCATGAAGGTTAACGCATAATACAGCCAGTAGCGCCGCCGCAGCACCATGGTTTTATGCTGGGTAACGGGGGCCTCGAATTGCGGATACAGGAACCACAGGGCCACCGCTGCCAGCGCGGCAATTCCCCCCGTCAGCATATAGACGGAATTATAGGTCAAATGCAGACGGTCCCAGCCCAGCATCAGCCCCCCGTAAATCACAAGCGAGGTCGCAGAGCCCGCCGACACGATCCAGCCCAGAATACGCGGGGCGTTTTCCTTTTCGATCCATTGCAGCTGCAAGGACTGGTTAATCGTTTCGTAATAATGGAACCCCAAAGAGCTGAGCATCGTGATGGTCAGCAAGCCGCCCAGACTGGGAAACCACGCCGTCAGCGCCACGGACACCCCCAGCAGAAACAGCGCCACCAGCCCGACGATCTGTTCACGCACATAGGCCACAATCGCGATCACCCCCACGGCCAGAAAACCGGGGATCTCGCGCAGGGTATGCAGCCAGCCGATCTCTACCCCGTTGAAATGCACGACCTCTACCGCGAAGTTGTTCAGCAGCGCGTGCCATGTGGAATGGGCCAGCGTCAGGATCACCATCATCACGATCAGCATGGTAACAGGGCGCTGCCAGCGCGGCAGGTTGGCGGCTTGTTCTATGGTCACGTGGCGGGGGCGAAAAATGTTCCTCATGCGGGGACCCTATTCCCTTGGTGCAGGATTTACGAGAGCTTAATAAAGCCTGACATAGATCAAGGACGCGGGGGCCGGGTTCACCTATTCACGCCTTTGAATATCAGGAATTGGAGAGGCCGATGGATTTCGCGGCAATGCTGGACTATTTTGGGGAAAACAACGCCAAGGCGGTGGCCGGGCTGGTGGTGGGCATTGTGTTCGGAATCGCCGGCCAGCGCTCGCAATTCTGTCTGCGCGCGGCAACGGTGGAATTTGCCCGCGGACGGATCGGGCCGAAGGTGGCCGTCTGGCTGCTGACATTCGCAACGGCGCTGTTCTGGACGCAGGGGGCGCAGGTGCTGGGGCTGATCTCGCTGGACGATGCGCGCATTCTTGCGGTTCCCGGTTCTATCTCGGGGGCCATAATCGGCGGCTTGATGTTCGGGGTCGGTATGGTTCTGGCGCGGGGCTGCTCGGGGCGCCTACTGGTGCTGGC
>JALWQC010000047.1 GCA_027080755.1 Paracoccaceae bacterium | reverse complement strand
GTTGTGCGGCGGTGCGGGTTTCGAGTTTGTCGAAATATTCGGACATCGGAGGTTCCTTCGGGTGTTGGACAGGCGCCGCGCGCCCTTAGCTAAGCCAGCGTTTGCGCCGACGGTAGGAACGCACATCGCGAAAGGATTTGCGCCCGTCGTCGGACATGCCAAGGTAAAATTCTTTCACGTCCGGGTTTTCGCGCAGCTCGGCCGCCGGACCTTCCATCACGACGCGCCCGGATTCCAGAATATAGCCGTGATGCGCATACCGCAGGGCGACGTTTGTGTTCTGCTCGGCCAGCAGGAAGGACACGCCTTCCTTTTCGTTCAGATTCTTCACGATCTGGAAGATTTCCTCTACCAGCTGCGGAGCAAGGCCCATGGACGGTTCATCCAGCAGCACGGTTTCGGGACGGGACATGATGGCGCGCCCCATGGCCACCATCTGCTGTTCCCCCCCCGAGGTATAGCCCGCCTGGCTTTTGCGACGTTCACGCAGACGCGGGAAATAATTGTAGACCATTTCAAGATCGGCCGCGACCGCGCCCTTGCCGTCGGAACGGGTATAGGCGCCGGTCAGCAGGTTTTCCTCGACCGTCAGGTGTTCGAAACAGTGGCGCCCCTCCATCACCTGGATCACGCCCTTTTTTACCATCGTGGTTGGAGTCATCTCGGCCACCGGCTGCCCGTGGTATTCGATCGTGCCTTTGGTAACCTCGCCGCGCTCGGATTTGAGCAGATTGGAAATCGCCTTCAGCGTGGTGGATTTGCCTGCACCATTGCCCCCCAGAAGGGCGGTAATGCTGCCCTTGGGAACCGACAGGGAAACCCCCTTCAGCACCAGAATAACGTGGTTGTAAATCACCTCGATATTGTTGACCTCCAACAGGCCCTCGGTTTTGGTCGCATCCAGCATCGATTTGTCTCGCGGTTAGAAAATGTCAAAACGAATGGGGTTCCGGCCCCCCGAAGGGGACCGGAGAAGGGTTTAGTTACAATCACGCGGGGTGATGTTGTTTTCCGCAGCATACGCACCGGAATCTTCGTCGATCAGCGGCTGGATGATGCTCATATCGGGCGCCATGAAGTCTGTGATCAGTTTCCACTGCTTGGCGCTTGCATCCCACTGCTGAACCGCGCCGAGGCCCGGACCACCGTGGTTTGCACAGGTTACCTCGAAGTTCGGACCAAAGCCGCCAAAGCCGGCTGCGTTCGCGATTTCATCGTTGATAACCAGCTTTTCCATAGCATCGCGCATCATGGCCGGTGTGATATCTGCCACGCCGTTATCGGCCTGTGCGATTTTCACGGATTCTGCCATCAGCCAAGCCTGATACATACCGCGGTTATACAGAACGGTACCGACGTTTTCGCCAGTGCCGGCAGCCAGACCCGCATCGACAACATACTTCTGCAGATCGGCAAATACCGGGAAGTCGGTGCCAACAGCGTGGAAGGTCAGCGCCTTGTAGCCATCCGCAGCCATACCGGCGGGGATCACGTCATTCTCGGAACCGGACCACCAGATGCCGATGAAATGATCCATCGGGAACTTGATGTTGGCGGCTTCCTGAATGGCAACCTGGTTCATCACACCCCAGCCCCACATCAGGACATAGTCGGGACGTTCGCGGCGAATCTGCAGCCACTGGGATTTCTGCTCCTGACCCGGGTGGTCAACCGGCAGCAGGGTCAGCTTGAAACCATGCTTTTCGGCCAGCGCTTCCAGCGTGCGGATCGGCTCTTTGCCGTAAGCGGAGTTGTGATACACCAGCGCAATGGTCTTGCCTTTGATGTCGCCACCTTCCTGATCAAGGATGTGGTTGATCGCAACAGACGCCCCGGCCCAGTAGTTGGTCGGGAAGTTGAAGACGTTCTTGAACACACGCCCATTCGCGGCCGAGGTGCGGCCGTAACCGATTGTCAGAAGCGGAATGTTGTCAGCGGTCACTTTGGGGATCAGCTGATAGGTGATACCGGTGGAAAGCGGTGCATAGACCAGGGCGCCTTCACCCTTGGTGGATTCATAGCACTCCACGCCTTTTTCGGTGGAATAGCCGGTTTCGCATTCCAGAACCTTGGTTTTAACGCCGCCGATGCCGCCGTCACGCTCGTTCAAAAGCGTGAAGTAATCGGCAAAGCCGTCCGCAACGGGTGTGCCGTTAGCGGCATAAGGCCCGGTGCGATAGCTGAGCGACGGGAATACCAGATCGGCCAGAACCGGACTTGCGGCGGTAACCGCAGC
>JALWQC010000046.1 GCA_027080755.1 Paracoccaceae bacterium | reverse complement strand
CCGGCATAAGCAGAAGGAAACGATCATGTTGCGCGCGCTTTCCCTTGTCATCCTGTTGCTGCCGGCCCTCGCCGGCGCAAAAGAGGTGGCCGTTCCCGGGGAAGCGGGCGCACTGCTTGTTGCCATGGAAAACGTTCAGGCGGGGGATGTCCTTCGCCTGGACAAAGACACGATTTACAAAGGCTCCATCGTTATTTCCGTGCCGCTGACCATAGAGGGCAACGGCGCCACCATCGACGGGCTGGGCCAAGGCTCCACCATTACCGTCACCGCCGACGATGTTACCCTGCGCGACCTGACCGTGATCGGCTCCGGTTCGGGGGGGGAGGGGCTGGACGCCGGCATCACCCTGTCCAAAACTGCGGATAACGCCCTGGTGGAAAACAACCGTGTGCTGTTGAACCTTGTGGGCATCGACGTGCATGGATCGACAAACTCGCTGATCAAAGACAACTACATAGAGGGCCGTCAGGACCGCCGTATGAACGACCGCGGCAACGGGATCTATGTCTGGAACGCCCCCGGCACGCGGATAGAGGGCAACGATGTCCGCTATGGCCGCGACGGGATTTTCGTCAACACCTCGCATGACAACGAATTCGTCAACAACCGTTTCCGCGACCTGCGTTTCGCCGTGCATTACATGTATGCCAATGATTCCCTGGTGCGGGGGAATATTTCCATGCGCAACCACCTCGGCTATGCGATCATGTATTCCGACCGCGTGCGCATAGAGGGCAACCTCTCTGTCAATGACCGCGACCACGGGATCATGATGAACTACACCAACAAGGGCACGGTGGTGGACAATACCATCCGTCAGGTGGGCGACAAATGCGTGTTCATCTACAATTCCCACCGCAACACCTTTCGCGGCAATGTGTTCGAGGGCTGCCGCATCGGCATCCATTTCACCGCCGGTTCCGAAGGGAACGAGATCTACGAAAACGCCTTTATCGGCAACCGCAAACAGGTAAAATACGTCGGCTCCAAATGGGTGGAGTGGAGCCGCGACGGCACCGGCAACTACTGGTCCGACCAGGCGGCCTTTGATCTGGACGGGAACGGGATTGCCGACAGCGCCTACCGCCCCAACGACATCATGGACCAGGTATTATGGAGCCAGCCGGCCGCGAAATCCCTGCTGGGCTCGCCGGCGGTGCAACTGATCCGCTGGTCCCAATCGACATTTCCGGCCATGCTGCCGGGGGGGGTCATCGACAGCGCCCCGCTTATGAAACCCCGCTTGCCCGAAATCCCCGTCTGGGAGAAAGACAAATGACCGTTCTCAATATTGACTCCGTATCGAAATCCTACGGCCCGCTTGAAACCGTGCGCAACGTCAGCCTGTCCCTGGCCGAGGGGGAACGTGTTGCCCTTCTGGGCCATAACGGCGCGGGCAAAACCACGCTGATGCGGATGGTTCTGGGGCTGACCACAGTGACCTCGGGGCGGATACAGGTGCTGGGCATGGCCCCGGGCAGCCGCACGGCGCGCACCGCCATCGGTTTTCTGCCCGAAAGCGTTGCCTTTCACGGGGCTTTGACCGGCCGCGAACAGCTGCACCATTTCGCCCGCCTCAAATCGGTAAAAACCGCAGTGGCCGACGATCTGCTGGAACGGGTCGGGCTGACCCACGCCATGAACCGCAAGATCCGCACCTATTCCAAGGGGATGCGGCAGCGGGTCGGGCTGGCACAGGCCCTGCTGGGGCAGCCGCGTCTGGCCCTGCTGGACGAGCCGACCTCGGGGCTGGATCCGATCTCGCGTCATGAATTCTATGATATCGTCGATGATCTGGCCAAGGGGGGAACCGCGGTTCTGCTGTCCTCGCACGCGCTGACCGAACTGGAAAGCCGCACGGACCGGATCGCCATCATGTCCAAGGGGCAGTTGCTGGCCAATGACAGCCTGGAGGCCCTGCGCCAGGCCGCCCGTCTGCCGATCCACGTCAGCGTCACCGCCACCGAGGATACCGCCGACCGGGTCGCGGCCTCGCTCGGGGGGGAACGGGTGAACGGGCGTTCCGTGCGGCTGGAAGTGCAGCAGGAAGAAAAACTGCCCCTGCTGGGGCAAATCACCGGATTGGGGGATCTGGTCAAGGATATCGACGTTACCCCCGCCAGTCTGGAAGAACTGTATCGCCACTACAGCACCCCGGAAAAGGAGGGCGAATAATGTCCGTCTTTGCCATTCTGCGGCCGGCGCTTCTGCTCGCGCGCCGCCACACGCGGGCGGCGACCTCG
>JALWQC010000045.1 GCA_027080755.1 Paracoccaceae bacterium | reverse complement strand
CCCCCGAGGCCGAGGCCATATCGTCCGGCTCCAGATAATCGTTGGTATAGGCGATAAACAGCGAATAGAGCGGACTGGCAAACCCGCCGGCAAAAAATGTCAGGGCATAGACCACGCCGGGATGGGACAGGAACGGCATCGCCACCCCGATCCCCGCCGCGCCGATGACGGTGATATAGATAATCAGATGCCGGCGATCCATGCGGTCCGACAGCCAGCCGACGGGGTATTGCAATAGCAGCGCCCCCAGATAGATCATGCCGACAAGGATGGAAATCTCGGCCACGCTCAAGCCTTTGGCGGTGCCATAGACCGGCGCCATGCCGAACAGCGTCGCGATAATGGCCCCCAGCAGGAAAATCCCGACCGTCCCGAGCGGGGAAATCCGGTAGAGTTCCGCGATGCTCATGGGTTTGGAGGCATGGAAAACCGGCGCCGGACTGATCGACAGCAGGATCGGCATGAAGGACAGCGACACCATCACCGACATGGCAACGAACAGCGTATAGCCCCCGACATCGGCAAAGTTCAGCATCACCTGCGCAAACAGAATGCCCGCCATCTGCACGATCACATAGGCCGAGAGCGCCTGCCCGCGGGTCTCGTTCGTGGCGGCATCATTCAGCCAGCTTTCGGCCACCACATAGACGCCGGAAAAGCAAAAACCGACAAGGATGCGCATCAGGGTCCACAGGACCGGATCCGGCATCACCGGAAACAGGATAAACACCGCCGAGGCCAGCGAGCCGAGCGCCGCGAACACCCGCACATGCCCCACACGCCGGATCATCATCGGCGCCATTTTGGAGCCGCCAAGGAAGCCCAGAAAATACCCGGACATGACATAGGACATGGTGGCGGGGCTGAACCCCTCCAGATCACCGCGAATGCCCAGCAACGTGCCCTGCAGCCCGTTGCCCGCCATCAACAGCAACATGCCCAGCAGCAGCGCCCATGCGTTTTTGAGGATATAGGTCATCGCCCCCCCGTTCGGAATTGGCACAGTCTAGGGCGTAGACCCATAAAACACAAACCACCAGTTTGGCAGATTTTCGTCCTGACCAGGCGCATGGCCGCAGGAATAGTGGTTCTATTTCAAGGACCTGCAACACAGTCAGGGCGGAAATCTGCCAAACCCTTCGGGCGCGATCCTCGCTTCATCTCAATGGCTTGGGCCGCTTGCAAAGGGGGCCACCCTGTGCGGCGCGCCCCAAGCCATTGATATTTCGCGAGGATTGCGCTGGTGGCTTGTGTTTTATGGGTCTACGCCCTAGGGGGCCGGCCGCCGCCGTCGCCCCCGTTTGCGACATTCAGACGTCGCTTTGGGGCAGCAGAAGCGAGCTGTCACCATAGGAAAAAAACCGGTAGCCGTTGGCAATCGCATGGGCATAGATTTCACGCACCCGCCCGAACCCTATCAGGGCCGATACCAGCATCAACAGGGTGGATTTGGGCAGGTGGAAATTGGTCATCAGGCCGCTTGTCACCTTGAATTCATAGCCCGGGCGGATGAAAATATCCGTATCCCCCGACCAGGGCGCAATTCGCCCCGGCCCCGTTGCCGCACTTTCGATCAGCCGCAGCGCCGTGGTGCCGACGGGGATCACGCGCCCGCCTGCCGCAAGGGTGGTGTTGATGGCTTCGGCCGCCTGTTCCGTCACCTCGCCCCATTCGCTGTGCATCTTGTGTTCGTCGATATTCTCCACCTTCACCGGCAGGAACGTCCCCGCGCCCACATGCAGCGTCACCTCGGTAGAGTGCACCCCCTTTTGCGCCAGCGCCGCCAGCAAGGGGGCATCGAAATGCAGGCTGGCCGTGGGGGCCGCCACCGCGCCGGTGCGGCTGGCAAAAACGGTCTGGTAATCGTCCTTGTCGCGCGCATCCGCCGGCCGTTTGGCCGCGATATAGGGGGGCAAGGGCATCTGGCCGGTTTTCTCTATCATACGGTCAAGGGCGGGGCCGGCGTGGTCGAATTCCAGCACTACCTCGCCGCCGTCCCTGGCAATAACCTTGCCCCGCAGCGCGCCGAAACGGATCACATCCCCGGGTTTCAGCCGCTTGGCCGGCTTGGACAGGCTGCGCCAGCGGTCAGGGGACAGGCGCTCTATCAAGGTGGTTTCGATGTGTGCCACACCGCTGCCATGCGCGGTTTCCCGATGCCGTTCCCCGAACAGGCGCGCGGGAATCACACGGGTATTGTTGAACACCAGCAGATCGCCGGCCCGCAGGAAGGCGGGCAGCTCCGCCACGGTGGAATCGACAATCCCCCCCGCATCCACCAGCATTCTGGAGGCCGAGCGCGGCTCGGACGGGCGCAGGGCGATCAGCGACTCGGGCAGATCGAAATCATAGTCATCAAGCGTGTTCATCGGCATTTCCCGCGGTTTTCTGTCCCTTTAGGCGTTTCGACTTTTCTTTGAAACAGATATCATGGCCTGCCAGTAAGGCAGCAATGGCGTTCACTGGCAGGCCATGATTCAAAATAAAGTCGAAACGCTATAGGGCGAAGTTTCCCGCCTGAAAAGCAAAATATCGGTTTTCTTTCCCCGCAAGGCGCGTATTTTCCCCCAAAACAGGAGGTTCCACATGCAAGTAGGCGATATGTTCCCCGATTTCACCCTGCCCCGCGACGGCGGCACCATGGTGTCACGCGATGATTTCAAGGGCCGTAAACTGGTTGTTTACCTTTATCCCAAGGACAACACCCCCGGTTGCACCACAGAGGCGCTGGAATTTTCCGCCGCCCTGCCCGAATTTCGCGCCGCCGGTGCCGAGGTCGTGGGCGTGTCAAAGGACTCCGTGCGCAAACACGACAATTTCGTGGCCAAACACGGGCTGACCATCCCGCTGCTGTCGGACGAAGACGGCACGCTGATAGAGGCGCTCGGCGCATGGGTGGAAAAAAAGAACTACGGACGGACCTATATGGGGATCGAGCGATCCACCTTTCTGGTCGATGAAACCGGCATCATCCGCCGGATCTGGCGCAAGGTGCGGGTCAAGGGCCATGTGGCCGAGGTGCTGGAAGCGGTAAAAGCCCTATGACTCTGACCGAAGCCGCCGTTGCCGTCCTGTCCGAGGGCGACCCGTGGAAGAAAACCGCCCTGTCGCAAAAACTGGCGGCGGACTGGTTTGCGGCACAGGAAAACGGCGCGCCGATGGAAATCGGCCATGCCACGCCACCGGATTTCCCCGCCCGTCCCGCGCGCCCCGAACTGGTCGATCCGCGCGACGTGCCGCGCCGGCGGGCCAAGGGGGCGGCCGGACGGGCCACGCTGCTGCACGCCATCGCCCATATCGAACTGAACGCCGTCGATCTGCACTGGGACATCATCGCGCGCTTTTCCGATGTCCCGATGCCGCGCGGTTTCTATGATGACTGGGTAAAGGCCGCGGCCGAAGAATCGCGCCATTTCCGCCTGCTGTCCGACCGGCTGGAGGCCTACGACAGCCACTACGGCGCCCTGCCCGCCCATGCAGGCATGTGGCAAGGGGCCAGCGATACGGCGACGGATTTCATGGGCCGGCTGGCCGTAGTGCCGATGGTACTGGAGGCCCGCGGGCTGGACGTCACCCCGGGCATGATCGCCATGTTCGAAAAGGCCGGCGACGGGGAAACGGTCGAAGCGATGCAGGTGATCTATGCCGAAGAGGTCGGGCATGTTGCCTATGGCTCCAAATGGTTCCATTTTTTGTGCGGGCGCCACGATCTGGACCCGAAAGAGACATTTCACACCCTTGTGCGGAAATATTTCCATTCCACACTGCGCCCACCCTTCAACGAGGAAAAGCGCGCCGAGGCCGGCCTGCCCCCCGATTTTTACTGGCCGCTTGTGGAATAGGCCAAAGATTGCCCATTTTGCGGGGAATCTTCAGGGAAACGGGAATTCCGGTTGCCTTGACGCGCGGTTTTTTCTATCCACATTTACGCAAACTTAACACCTTTCGGGCAGGAACGGGATTGGCACACATATGACAGGCATGATTCGCGGGGCGAACAGGACGCTCTCGAAATTTTTGCCGGAGCAAACTCTGGTACTGCGGGGCAGAACCGGCGAGCAGGAGATAACCTTCTCGCCGCTGGCGCGCCTCGGGCTGCTGGTGGCGACGGTGGCAACCGTCGGCTGGGTGCTGGTGGCGACCGTGGCAACCATTTCCATCCGCTTTGAATCCGACAGCGCCGAGGCACGTTCAATCGCGTTGCAGGATGCCTATGAACAGCGCCTGGCGGAGCTGTCGGCCGAACGCGACGATTTCGCCCGTCAGGCACAGGCGACGCAGGCGCGTTTCAATCAGGCGCTGCAACAGGTGGCCCTGCAACAGGATGATCTGATTGCCTCTATGACGGTGCAGAACGAACAGCGTATCACCCTGTTTGCCCTGCAACAAAAGCTGAACAGCGCCATGGCAGAACGCAACGCGGCGCAGCAGGCACTGGACGGGTTGCAAGCGGAATTTGCCAAGCTGGCCGAGGGCAACGGCCCGCGCGAATCCAGTGAATCCGAGCTGAAATACACGCTAAAGGCCATGAACGCCATTCTGGAAGACGCAGTCAAAACCCGCGACGAATCCCTTGCCTATACCGAAGAACTGCAAGCGCAAATAGAGGCCACCGCCGCGAAAATGCGTCTGGATGCGCAGCGGCGCGACCGTATGATCACCCAGGTGGAAAACGCCACGAAGGCGGCGCTCGGCCCGTTGCGCCAGATGTTCAAAAGCGCCGGCATGGATGTAGACAGCGTGCTGAACGTAATCCGCCAGAACTATTCCGGCGCCGGCGGCCCGGGCAATACCGAGCTGTTCCCCGATGACCCCGCGCAAATGGACAAGACCGAGCTGCGGCTGCAAAAACTGCTGCAGGATCTGGACACGGTGGAAATGCTGAACATGGCCGGAAACCGTATTCCGATGGTAATGCCGGTGCGCGCCAGCGTGCGCGCCACCAGCAGCTTCGGCGTGCGCCACGACCCTTTCAACGGTTCCAGCCGTATGCACAAGGGGCAGGACTGGGCCGGGCCGGTCGGAACCCCGCTTTATGCCACTGCCGACGGGGTGGTAAAATTTGCCGGCCGCCAACACGGATACGGCAATGTTGTCATCATCCAGCACGATTTCGGATTCGAGACCTTCTACGCCCATCAAAGTAAAATCCGCGTGGTGAAGGGGCAAAGGGTCTCGCGCGGGGACAGAATTGGTGATATGGGAAGCACAGGCCGGTCCACCGGATCCCATGTCCATTACGAAGTTCGACTAAACGGCAAGGCCGTTAACCCATTAACCTACATAAAGGCAGGAAGATATGTTTACTAAAGGCCACAAATCCAGCGACACCCCCGCAGCCGACGCACCGAAAGCCGCACCTGCGGCGCCGGCGGCGAAGTCCCCCTCCAGCCCCTCTCCGGCGCCCAAGCCGAAGCCGGCACCCTCGATCCTGTCCTCGGATCTGGTGATCAAGGGCAACCTGACCACCACCGGCGACGTGCAGATCGAAGGCACGGTAGAGGGCGACATCCGCGCCCATCTGCTGACCGTTGGCGAAGGCGCCACCGTCAAGGGCGAAGTGATTGCCGACGACGTTGTGGTTAACGGCCGCGTGGTTGGCCGTCTGCGCGGGCTGAAGGTCCGTCTGACCGCCACCGCCCGCGTCGAGGGCGACATCATCCACAAAACCATCGCTATCGAAAGCGGCGCGCATTTCGAAGGCTCCGTCCAGCGCGAGGATGACCCCCTGTCCAAAACCGGTGGCAAATCCGCCAGCTAGGGCAGCCAGCCGAAACACCCGAAGGCCCCGTTTCCCGCGGGGCCTTTTTTATGCGCTGCCCCTATAGCATTTCGACTTTATTTTGAATCATGGCCTGTCAGTGAACGCCATTGCTTCGCAATCGCTGCCTCACGGACAGGCCATGATGCGTGTCTCGATGAAAGGTCGAAACGCTTTAAATAAAACCACCCCCGACCCTAACCAGTGATTGCGTTTGCGGCCCGTATTTGCTAGGCTCACTCACAATATATTGTGGTAACTCCGGGTGAATGATCGTGACTGACGAGACTGACAATACAGGCAGCGAAACGCCGCAGGAATACGTCTATGGCGGGCCGAATATCTCTATCGTGGAGGAAATGAAAACCTCCTACCTCGACTACGCCATGAGCGTGATCGTCAGCCGCGCCATCCCCGACCTGCGCGACGGCCTGAAGCCGGTGCACCGGCGCATCCTTTACGCCATGCACGAAACCGGCAACACCCACGACAAAAGCTACCGCAAATCCGCGCGCCCTGTTGGCGACACGATGGGTAAATACCACCCCCACGGCGACAGCGCGATCTATGACGCGCTGGTGCGTATGGCGCAGGATTTTTCCATGTCGCTGCCGCTGCTGGACGGCCAGGGGAACCTCGGCTCTATGGACGGGGACAAGGCCGCCGCCATGCGCTATACCGAGGTGCGCATGGACAAACCGGCCGCCTTTCTGCTGGCCGACATCGAAAAAGACACCGTCGATTTCCAGGACAACTACGACGGCAAGGACCAGGAGCCCACGGTTCTGCCCGCGCGCTATCCTAACATGCTGGTTAACGGGGCGGGCGGGATTGCCGTCGGCATGGCCACCAATATTCCGCCGCACAATCTGGGCGAGGTGATCGACGCCACGCTGGCGCTGATCGAACAGCCGGATATGGATTCCATTGCCCTGATGGAATACGTCCCCGCCCCCGATTTCCCCACCGGCGGCATCATTCTGGGCCGCAGCGGCGCGCGCAAAGCCTATACCGAGGGGCGCGGCTCTGTCATCATTCGCGCCAAAACCAAGGTCGAGGAAATCCGCAAGGACCGCTTTGCCATCGTGGTCAACGAGATCCCCTATCAGGTCAACAAGGCCATTCTGATTGAAAAAATCGCCCATCTGGCGCGCGACAAAAAGGTCGAGGGCATCGCCCATGTGCAGGATGAATCCGACCGTTTCGGCGTGCGCATCGTGATAGAGCTGAAGCGCGACGCTACCCCCGAGGTCGTGCTGAACCAGCTGTTCCGTTTCACCCCGCTGCAAACCAGTTTCGGCTGCAACATGCTGGCGCTGAACGGCGGCCGCCCCGAGCAGCTGAACCTGCGCAAATTCCTGACCGCCTTCATCGATTTCCGCGAAGAGGTCGTCGCGCGCCGCACCGCCTTTGAACTGCGCAAGGCGCGCGAACGCAGCCACATCCTGTGCGGGCTGGCCGTGGCCGTATCCAATGTGGATGAAATCGTCGCCACCATCCGTGCCTCGGCCGATCCGGCGGAAGCGCGCGTGAAACTGATGACACGGCGCTGGCCGGCGCAGGATATTGCCGAATATATCCAGCTGATCGACGATCCCAGCCATAAAATGAACGACGACGGCACCTATAACCTGTCCGAAACCCAGGCCCGCGCCATTCTGGAACTGCGCCTGCAGCGCCTGACAGCCATGGGCGTCAAAGAGGTGACGGACGAATTGCAGGTGCTGGCCGGCAAGATCACCGACTACCTCGATATCCTGCGTTCGCGCGCGCGGATCATGGGCATTATCTCCGCCGAACTGGCCGAGGTGAAAGAACAATTCGCCGTCCCCCGCCGCTCGGAAATCACCGATTTTACCGGCGATATGGACGACGAGGACCTGATCGAATCCGAGGATATGGTGGTGACCATCACCAACGCGGGTTACATCAAACGCACGCAGCTGGACGAATTCCGCGCCCAGAAACGCGGCGGCAAGGGCAACAAGGGCATGAGCACCAAGGACGAGGATTTCGTCACCCAGCTGTTCGTCGCCAACACCCACACGCCGCTGTTGTTCTTCACCACGGACGGCATCGTCTACAAGCTGAAAACCTGGCGTCTGCCGCCGGGCGGGCGCAATGCGCGTGGCAAGGCGATCGTCAACATTCTGCCGATCCCGCAGGGTGTCGGCATCGCCGCCATCATGCCCGTTGACGCCCCCGAGGAGGAATGGAACGACCTGCAGATCGTTTTCGCCACCTCCACCGGCAATGTGCGGCGCAATGCGCTGTCGGACTTCACCAACGTGATGGCCAACGGCAAGATTGCCATGAAACTGCCTGATGACGTGCGTCTGATCGGCGCCCATATCAGCCATGTGGACAACGATTTCCTGCTGACGACACGACTGGGCAAGGCGATCCGCTTCCCGGTAACGGATGTGCGCGTGTTCAAGGGGCGCGATTCCACCGGCGTGCGCGGCATCAAGCTGGCCGAGGGGGACGAGGTCGTCTCCATGTCCCTGCTGCGGCATGTGGATGCCACACCGGACGAACGCAACGCCTATTTCAAGATGCGCCGCGCCGTAACCGGCGAAGACGGGGCCGGGGGGGAGGCCACCGAAGCCACAATATCACCGGAACGCTATGCGGAACTCTCTGCACTGGAAGAATGGATCCTGACGGTAACCTCGGGGGGCTACGGCAAGCGGACCTCGGCCTATGAATACAGGGTTTCGGGGCGTGGCGGCCAGGGCATTGCGGCCGCCAATCTGGGCCGGCGCGGGGACACCATCGTCGCCGCCTTCCCCGTGGACGAGGACGACCAGATCATGCTGGCCACCAGCACCGGCCAATCCATCCGCTGCCCCGTTTCGGGCATATCCCGACAGGGGCGCACCTCTTCCGGGGTGACCATATTCAAGCTGGCGGAAAACGAGGCTGTGGTCTCTGTCGCCTGGATCGCCGATCAGGGCGAGGACGACGAAGACACGGAAACCGGCGACACCGGCGACACCGGCGAAGAATAAAACAGGGGGCCGCGGATGTGGCCCCTTTCATTTTGCCCCCGCTTCGCCTAAATCCCCCCCATGACAAAACCCATCCATATTATCGGTGGCGGCATGGCCGGCTCCGAAGCCGCATGGCAGGCAGCGCAAATGGGCGTGCCGGTCGTGCTGCATGAAATGCGCCCCGAAGTCGGGACATTCGCCCACCAGACCGACAAGCTGGCGGAACTGGTGTGTTCCAACTCCTTCCGCTCCGATGATGACGAATCAAACGCCGTCGGGCTGCTGCACTGGGAAATGCGGCAGGCCGGCGGGCAGGGTGTGGCGGTCGGCCATTTC
>JALWQC010000044.1 GCA_027080755.1 Paracoccaceae bacterium | reverse complement strand
GTGGTGCTGGAAAGCGGGCATACGGTCGGGGCGCTGGTCGCAGCCAATCCCTTCGGCACCGCCAATGTCCCGGGTTTCGCCAATTTCTGGGCCGCCCCCTTCGAGGTGGACGCCGAGTTCGGCGGGCTGGGTGTGGCGCTGGATTATAAACCGCTGGCCCGCCCCGTTACCGATAAATTCGACGCCTTCAACGCCAAGGCCAACACCACCATCGCCATCGTCGCCACCGACGCCGCGCTGACCAAGGCACAGGCAAAACGTCTGGCGGTTGCCGCCCACGACGGCATGGCCCGCGCTCTGGTGCCAAGCCACACCCCCATCGACGGGGATCTGGTGTTTGCGGCCTCAACCAACAAAATACCCTTGCAGGACCCGGCACTGGATCCGCTAATGCTGGGCAATGCCGCCGCCCTGTGTCTGGCCCGCGCCATCGCCCGCGGCGTGCATGCGGCAACACCGGCCAAGGGGGACATCATGCCGACCTGGGGCGAAAAATTCGGCTAGCACCCCAACAGGCAGGGCGGTTCGGGAATAGCACGGACAATAGTGCGGATACCGGTTTCTCTGGCCCTGCACCAAATGCTGCGGTATAGCCGGATTATGACCGGATATCCGCAAAAATACCCAGAAATACCCAAAGCATTCCTTCTGTCGGTGCTTCTGCTGCTTCTGGCCGACCGCCTTGCCTACCAGCTGTTCGCAAGCCCGCTACCGGACGAGGCCTACTACTGGCTTTGGGCCAAACATCCGGACTGGTCCTATTTCGACCATCCGCCCCTGCAGGCCTGGCTGATCGCCCTGTCGGGAAAACTATTCGGGCACAGCCTGTTTGCCCTGCGCGCCCCGACACTTCTGACAACCGCGGCCCTTGTCTGGACCATTCACTGGTGGGTCAAGCGCAGCCGAGGCACACCGTTCGAGATCGATTTCCTGACGGCTCTGACAACCGTAGCCGCCACGCCGTTGATCTTTGTCCTTGGCGAAATCATGTTTCATGACCACCTGTTGATCGCCCTGCTGTCCCTTGCAACGATTCCCGTTTTCCTGACATTCGAAACCTTTTTGCAAAGCGGAAAAATAGCGCCGCGCCATCTGTATACCGCAGCGATTCTGATTGGTCTGGCGGGGCTGACGAAATACAACGCGGCCATATTCGCGCTGGGAATCGCTGCGGCAATCCTTGTCACTCCGAAGCTGCGCCCCATGTTCCGCTCTGCCCATCTTTATCTGGCCGCGCTGGTAATGCTGGCCTGCCTGTCGCCGGTTTTCTACTGGAATCTGGCGCATGCAGGGGCATCCTTTCAATATAATCTGGAGGACCGCCTGACCGCACAGGAAGGAAGCCTTGGCGATACTCTTCTGCACGTGGTGCTTTTCGTCTTTAACACGATGGGCGAGACCTCGCCTTTTCTGGCCTTCGCGCTGGTCAGCGTGTTCTGGAAATTCCGCAAGGCCGAAGGCTGGTTTGGCCTGTGGCGCAAGATAACGGTTGCGATTTTTACGGTGTCTTTGCTGTATGTCGCCGTTTTGACCAATTTTACGCGGGTCAACTCCTACTGGAATATTCAGGCCTATATCTTCCTTCTGCCCGTGGTCACGCTGCTGTTCGGGCGACGCTGGCAACTGTATGCGCATCTGGTTTATGGCGCGGTTCTGGCCACCCTATTCACCATAAACTTTACCCTTACGCCAATATTCGCCTTTAACCACAGTTCGACCTTTTTGCCCGGCGTGGCGCGCGGTTGGCCGGAAATAACCGAAAAACTGGTGCGGGCGCAGACAGAAACCGGCGCGGATTTCCTTGCAACCTCCGACTATCGCACGGGGTCCATTCTGGCCTTCTGGCTTGACAATCCGGATATAGAAGTTCTTTCGCAGCGCCACAGCCAATTTGATTACTGGAGCGCCGGCGAAGCCCTTCGCGGGCAAAATGCCGTCATTCTGGCAGAACCGCACCACCCCCTGGCCGACACAGAAAAAAGCCGGTTTACCGATATCAAAACGCTGGAAACCTTTTCGATTGTATCCTTCGGAAACGAGGTGGCCGAATATACGATCTACTTCGGGCAGGGGTATCAACCGCCTGTCAGATAACGGCCCCTACGTATAGGTTTCGTCCAGTGCATAGCCGGCGGCGCGGACGGTGCGGATGGGGTCGCGGTCCCCTTTGCGGTTCAGGGCTTTGCGCAGGCGGCCGATGTGGACGTCCACGGTGCGGGCCTCGACATAGACATCCTGCCCCCAGACACGATCCAGCAG
>JALWQC010000043.1 GCA_027080755.1 Paracoccaceae bacterium | reverse complement strand
CTGCAGCAGCTTGCGGCCCAGATCCTGATGCGCCATTTCGCGGCCGCGGAAACGCAGGGTGATTTTCACCTTGTCGCCATTTTCCAGAAACTTGAAAACATTGCGCATCTTCACGTCATAGTCGTGGGTGTCCGTGTTGGGACGGAACTTTACCTCTTTGACCTCGATGATCTTCTGCTTTTTGCGGGCTTCGGATTCGCGCTTTTGCTGTTCGTATTTGAACTTGCCGAAATCCATGATCTTGCACACGGGCGGGTTGGCATTGGGCGAGATCTCGACCAGGTCGAGTCCGACCTCCTGTGCCATCTCCATACCGCGGGCCGGTGTGACAACACCGACGTTTTCGCCTTCGGCGCCAATCAGGCGGATTTCGTTCGACCGGATGCGATCATTTACGCGGGGTCCTGTCTCGCGCATCGGGGGCGCGTTGTGGGGTCTACGGGCTATGGGTTTAAATCCTTGTATCGTTCAACCATTATGTCTGCGGGATTCCGCATCAACACGCTGATAAGTGTATAATTTTATCCCGTTCGTCAATAGCCCAGAGGCGGATCGGGGCAAATTACAGGGAAAGGCAGGGGAAAAGCATGGAAATCTGGCAATCTGGCGGGCTTGGCGCGATTCTGGTGCTGGCGGTGGTCTATGCGGTGCGGTATTTGCCGACGCCGGTTTCGGGGCGGCGCAGTCTGTTCAAGACGCTGCCGGTGGCGGGCATGGCGCTGCTGGCGGCGGCTTCGGGCGGGCCGGGACTGCTGGTGGTGGCGCTGGGACTGTCGGCGCTGGGGGATTATTTCCTGTCGCTGGAGGATCGCTACTTTGTCCCCGGACTGCTGGCGTTTCTGGGCGGGCACCTGGCCTATATCCTGCTGTTCCTCGGGCTGGCGACGGGGCAGGGCTCTGCGGTGCTGCAAGGGCTGGTGCTGGCCTATGGCCTCGGCTTCGGTATCTACCTGTGGGGGCGCAGCGGGGCCTATCGCTGGCCGGTGCTGGCCTATATCGCGGTGATCATGACGATGGCCTCGCTGGCGCTGCGTCTGGCACCGCCCTATACGCCGGCCACCATCGGGGCCTTTGTGTTTGTGCTGTCCGACAGCCTTCTGGCCGTGCGCATGTTTGTTCTGGGGGAAAACGGGCGGCTGTCGGGGCTGTTTTCGCAACTGGTCTGGGGGACGTATATTGCCGCACAGCTTGTTTTATTGACAAATCTGGGCAATTTTGTATATAATTAACGGAGTATTATATATTTTTTGTAAAAATACGAGTATGGCCATGAAAAACTTTTTAGCATTTCTATCCGTCGGGGCGATCGCGCTGCTGTCGCTTTCCGTCTCGCCGTATTCCTATGTCCTTGAAGATGCAACACAAAAAGCAAAGGCGGCCATATTCAGCGATGGCGAGGATCCGGTGCTGGCGTTCTTTGACAATTTCCGCAAAACCCTGACCTCGGCCCGCTCTACGGTCAAGCCGTTGCCGACCACGCGCGAACATTCCTTTGGCTGGGCCAAGGTGGAAGAAAGCGTATCGGGGCAGGATGACGGGCCGGTGTTTTCCACAAAATCCGTCTCGGATTCGACCCTTTCGCCGTAAGGCATGAAAAAGGGCCGCGGTGTGTGCCGCAGCCCTTCGGTATTCCTGATCGTTCCTACACCAGCCCCCTACACCAGCCCCCTACACCAGCATCGTCATCGGGTTTTCCAGATAGCCCTTGATCGCGGCCAGGAAGGTTGCGCCAAGCGCGCCGTCGATCACGCGGTGGTCTACGGACAGGGTGACGGACATCACCGTGGCCACGACGATATCGCCCGCATCATTGACAACCGGCTTTTTCACCCCGGCCCCGACCGCCAGAATAGAGGCTTGCGGCGGGTTGATCACGGCGTCGAAATTGTCGATCCCCATCATCCCCAGATTGGAAATGGCGAAACTGCCGCCCTGGTATTCCTCGGGCATCAGCTTGCGCTCGCGGGCGCGGGCGGCCAGATCCTTCATCTCGGCCGACAGGGTGGACAGGGTTTTTGTGTCCGCATCCTTCAGCACCGGCGTCAGCAGCCCGCCCTCTATCGCCACGGCCACCGCCACGTCCGAGGGTTTCAGCCGCAGAATCCGGTCACCGGCCCAGACCGCGTTGCAATCGGGCACATCCTGCAACGCCAGCGCACTGGCCTTGATGATGAAATCGTTGACCGACAGCTTCACGCCCTTGCTGTCCAGCTGTTTGTTCAACTTTGAACGGAATTCCAGCAGGGCGTCGATATGTATGTCGC
>JALWQC010000042.1 GCA_027080755.1 Paracoccaceae bacterium | reverse complement strand
GGGACCGCCATTACCGCGCCATCGTCTGGGGCGCGCCTTCCGCCGCCGATCCGCGTCTGGCCGGCGTCAAGGGCGTGACCTTCGAAACCGGCGGCGTCATCCGCATTTCCGGCAACATCGCGCGCCATAAAACCGACCGCAAACGTATGGCTGTTGTCACCAACGCGGGGCGCCATGCCATCACCCGCACACGGGTTTTGCAGGCCTTCGGGCCGTCGGAAAAACCGGTTGCGGCCTTGGTGGATTGTTGGCTGGAAACCGGCCGGACCCACCAGATTCGCGTGCATATGACCTATGCGGGCCATGCCCTGGTGGGGGATCCGGTTTACGGCTCGCGGCGCGCCATTCCCAAGGGGGCGATTGCGCCGGACGGGGCGACGGCGCTGCGCGGGTTTGCGCGCCAGGCTCTGCATGCAGCGACGCTGGGTTTTGTGCATCCGGTCAGCGGGGAATCCCTTGAATTCGCGGCTGATATGCCTGAAGACATGCAAAACCTGTTGAAATCTCTGGGATAATTCCCGTTAACCTTGAAAATACCGGCCGTTAACCCCATTTTAAGGGCCAATGTGCGCTAAACAGCACCGGAGGATAGTGAATGAGCGACTATAGTAATCTACCGGCCCCCTCGCCCGAGCAGGGGTTATCCAATTACATGCGGGAAATCCGCAAATTTCCCATGTTGGAACCGGAAGAGGAATATATGCTCGCCAAGGCCTGGGTGGAACGCGAGGATAGCGAAGCGGCCCATAAGCTGGTGACCAGCCACCTGCGTCTGGCGGCAAAAATTGCCATGGGCTATCGCGGCTATGGCCTGCCCGTGGCCGAAGTGGTGTCCGAGGCCAACGTCGGCCTGATGCAGGCGGTCAAACGGTTCGACCCGGAAAAAGGCTTCCGGCTGGCGACCTATGCGATGTGGTGGATCCGGGCCAGTATCCAGGAATACGTTCTGCGGTCCTGGTCGCTGGTGAAAATGGGCACAACCAGCGCCCAGAAAAAGCTGTTTTTCAACCTGCGCAAGGCCAAAAGCAAGATCGGCGCCCTGGAAGAGGGGGATCTGCGGCCGGAAAATGTGGCCAAAATCGCCAAGGAACTGAACGTCACGGAGCAGGAGGTTATCTCTATGAACCGGCGCATGGGCGGGGGCGATGCCAGCCTGAATGCGCAGATCAAGACCGATGGCGAAGGGGCCGCCGAATGGCAGGACTGGCTGGAGGATGAAGATGCCGACCAGGCCGCCGACTATGCGGAAAAGGACGAACTGGAACAACGCCGCGAGCTGTTGATGGAGGCCATGGCCGAACTGAACGAGCGCGAGCGCCACATCCTGACCGAGCGGCGCCTTTCGGATGAACCCAAAACGCTGGAGGATCTGTCCAAGGTCTACGACGTCAGCCGCGAACGCATCCGCCAGATCGAGGTGCGCGCCTTTGAAAAGCTGCAAAAACGCATGCGCGAGCTGGCGGCCGAAAAGGGAATGGTACCGGAGGTCCATTAAGGCCTAAACGAAGGGTATAAAACCGCCGTTTGCCCCGAAATATACATTGTGATCCCGTGTCTTGCCCTTATGTCGGGGGCAACGCAAAAACCAAAGGCTTCTACAATGGCACGCACCGTCGATTCCTATTCCCGCACCCAGAAATTCCTGCATTGGGCGATCGTTGTTCTGATCGCGCTGCAATACCTCGGGGGGGATTTCATCAGCGAATTTGAACAGCGCGTGCGAAGCGGCGCGGTGAATGCCGGCGATGTGCCGGTTCTGGCGCAGGCGCATGTTGTTCTGGGGATTTTGACGCTGGTTCTGGTGTTTTGGCGCATTGCCCTGATCCTGTGGCGCGGCAAGCCCGCCGCCCCCGAGGGCGAGGATCCCCGCCTGAAAATGGTGGCCCATGCCACGCACGGATTTTTATACCTGCTGCTTTTGCTGGTGCCGGCCAGTGGCATGATCGGCTGGTTCGGGGCGGTCTCGCTGGCGGTGGATGTTCACAATCTGCTAACCACTTTGCTGGGGCTGCTGGTGATCCTGCACATCGCCGCCGCCCTGTTCCACCAGCTGGTGTTGCGCAACAATCTGATGGCCAGAAACATGCCGAAACCGGTGATGGAGCTGCTGGCACCGGTTTTCGAGCGGATTTCGGACATTATTTCCGATATTCGCGGAAAAAAGACTTGATTAGTTAGCGGGCAATAGCCACCTTGCGGCCAAACAAAACAGCCAAAAGGAATCCTGCCATGTCATCCACCGTTACCGGATATTCCCGCGCCCAGATCA
>JALWQC010000041.1 GCA_027080755.1 Paracoccaceae bacterium | reverse complement strand
GATGGTGGCGGCGACGATCGGGTTGAAAAACGCCACCATCAGCATCCCCATCAGCACCGAGGCCAGTATCGGCCCCGTCAGGATTTTCAGGATGGAAACCCCCGAGGCCCGCACGATCACCAGCTCGCTGCTGCGGCTAAGCCCCATGAAGGTAAACAGCGAGGTCAGCATGATCACCAGCGGGAAGGTCTTGAACAGCACCTCGGGGATGGTCATCAGCACCAGCCAGACCATGGTGGACAGGGACATGTCGTAGCTTTGGAAAATCCGCAGCTGTTCGGTCGCGTTGATCAGCAGGATCAGGATAAACAGCCCGATCTGCACGCGCAGAAGGTTCGACAGGAAACGCCGCACGATATAGAGGGTCAGGGTCATGCCGTCCCCCCCTGCACACGTCCGCCCCTGCGCGTGGCCCGTTGCAACAGGATCACCGCATATAACAGGGTGGCGATGGCCGGCGCATAGGCGATCCAGAACAGGGCCGGATCATCGGCAATCCAGGATTTCACCATCAGCGACAGCGTCACAATGAACAGCCCGAAGAACGAGGCCGCCGAGATCCGCACCCCGAACCCCGAGCGCCGGTATTGCGCCGTCAGCAACAGCGCCGCCGCGATCAGGGGCAGGGCCAGCCCCAGCAGGGGTTGCGCGAATTTGTTGTGCAGCTCGGCCACCAGCACGCCGATGGGGTGGTCCTCGCCGGAATCGATCAGGGCCTGCGGGTGCAGCAGCTCGGACACGGAATATTCCACCGGCAGGCGGTAGCGTTTCGTGGTTTTGCGCATCAGGTCCGTCAGATCGAAAACGAAGTTTTCAAAGTCGATGGTGTTCAGCGTGTTGTCGCGCGGGTTGTATTGCTGCATCACCCCCAGCGACATCACCAGCCGCAGCTGGTCCTCGTCCTTCAGCAGCAGGGCCTCTTTGGCGGAATAGGTCACGGGGTTTTGCGGGTCGCGCTGGTCATGCAGGAACAGGCCGGCAATCTCCCCCGCCTTGCTGGAATCGCGGATATAGATGGTGATACCCTTTTCGGGGTGGATGAACTGGCGCTCGCGCAGCAGGGAATTCACCGCGTCCTTGCGAATACTTTCCACCTTGTCGCCAAGGCGCGTGTTGGCCGCGGGCAGCAGAAGCAGCACGATGATATACATGATGGTCATCACGAACAGCCCGTAATAGAGCACCGGGCGCGCAATGCGCATCGGGGACAGTCCGGCGGACATCAGCACGACCATCTCGGAATCGCCATACAGTTTATTCATGGCATAAAGCGTGGCGATAAAGGCCGAGACCGGCAGCACCAGCGATAGCACATTGGGCAGGATCAGGGCGGAGAATTCCAGAAAAATAAAGCCCGATTTGCCGTTGTCTATGATCAGCTCCACCAGCGGCAGCGTCTGGCCCAGCCACAGAATCCCCGCCAGCGCCAGGGTGAAAAACCCGAAAGGCGCCAGAAGCTGCAGAAAAACATATCGGTCGAGGCGGGTCACGAGTCGGCACTATCCTGTTGTTGTCCGTTCTGTTTATCCTATCGGGCGGCGCGACGTCACCCCGTGAAATGCGCCATATGCCAACTGGCCTTCCCGTTTGAATGGGGGTAGCGTGGAGACAAGCAAGATTCTGCCCATTACGAAGGAAAACCCGATGACACATCCGATCAACATTGCATTCAGCGACCTGGCTCTGGACGATATCGCCGCTCTGGAGGGGCGCGTAAGCGTGCTGGCCAGCCCCGACGGCAAACTGGACAATTACGCGCGCCGTGTGAACCGCCTGTCCAAGGGCGCCGTGGCGCGTCTGCTGGAAAGCGCGGATTTTGCCGGCCTCGAAACGGGCGAGGGGATGGAGATCGCCTTTCCGGCGGGAATGCAGGCGCAGGGCGTGCAGGTGGTCAAGCTGCCCAAACGCCCGAGCGTGGCCGAGGCCCGCAAGGCCGGTGGCGCAATGGCGAAATTCATGGGCGACCAGGCGCTGAACGTGCTGGCCGGTGCCAATCCGAAAGCGGCGGATATTTCCTATGGGCTGGCACTTCGGGCCTATGATTTCACCGCCCACAAGACCGGCGAACAGCCGGAGCGCAAAGGGGCCACGGTTTTTGTCAATTCCCCCGAGGATGTCGCCGCCGAGGCCGCCCCGATGGCCGCCCTGTCCGAAGCGGTGTTTTTCACCCGCGATCTGGTGAACGAGCCGGCCAACATCCTGACAACCGAGGATTTCGCCGCCCGTTTGGCCGCCATGCAGGAACTGGGGCTGGAGGTCGAGATCCTGGAAG
>JALWQC010000040.1 GCA_027080755.1 Paracoccaceae bacterium | reverse complement strand
CCGTAAACCTGCACCATCGCCGCTAGACAATCGGCCAGCCGGCGCGGGGATTCATAAAACACCAGGGTGGAGGGGACAGCGGCGAATTCGTCCAGAAACTTGCGTTTTGCCACCTGTTTGACGGGGGGAAAACCGGCGAACATAAAGCGGTCCGTCGGCAACCCTGCCACCGCCAGCGCCGCCAGCAACGCCGAGGCCCCGGGCGCCGAGGTCACCGGCAAATCCTCGCCTATCACGGCGGCGGCCAGCTGATACCCCGGGTCCGCAATCAGCGGCGTGCCGGCGTCGGACACGAAAGCCACCGATTTTCCGTCCCGTATTGCCGCCAGCAGGCGCGGGCGTTGCGCGGCGCCGTTGTGGTCGTGATAGGGAATAAACGGCCGTCCGTTCAGCTTAATTCCGTGTATATCCAGTAACTTGCGGGTGTTTCGCGTATCCTCGGCCGCCAGAATGTCGGCGTTTTCCAGAATGTCCAGCGCCCTGAGCGTGATATCCGAGGCCGTCCCGATCGGCGTTGCCACCAGATACAGGCCCTGCTGCAACGATGGGGTCAATTTTGACACAGCTGTGTTCCTTTCCCAATCCGGTCGTTTACTTGTGCGACGTCACCGCATATCCTCCCCCCAGCCCCGAGTCTATCGGGACCCGTCTGATTTTGCGAGGAAATATGTCAAGAATTCGTTTATCCGCCGCCCGATTGCTTGCCTTTGTCACGCTGGGCTTTACCGCCTTGTTCATCAGTGCCTGCGATATGCCGGTCACCGGGCCAGGCGCCAGCGTCGATCCGACCAAGCCGGTTATCGTGGCCCTGATGGTGCCCTATGATTCCGGCAAACCCCTGAACGACCAGCTGGCCGAGAACCTTGTGAACGCGGCGCGGATGGCACAATCGGACCTTCAGGGGGCAACGATTGATCTGCGGATTTACAACACCGGCGCCGATCCCGTGCGTGCCGCCGCCGAGGCCGAGCGCGCCATAGGCGAAGGCGCCCAGATCATCATCGGCCCGCTTTTCAGTGGCGCGACAAGTGCCGTCGGGACCGTGGCGGCCAAGCATAACGTCAACGTCCTCAGCTTTTCCAACACGGCGGCAGTGGCCGGCGGCAACGTTTATATCATGGGCGTGACCTTCCAGAATCTGGCGACGCGGCTGTTTGGCTATGCGGTCAATAACGGCTTGCCGAATGTCGGCGTTGTCTATCCCGAAGGCGTGAACGGCGAGGCCGGCAAAGCCGCCGCGGAATTTGCCGCACAGCGCACCGGTGCGACTCTGGCCGCAGCGGCATCCTATCCGCTGAACATGGTCGGTTTAAGCGAGGCCGCCCCCACCATCGCCAAAACCCTGGCCGACAACCGCGTGCAGGCGGTGCTGTTCACCGACACCCCCACCGGCGGCCTGCCGTTCATCGCGGCGGCGCTTGGCACGAACGGGATCACGCCGCGCAACACGCAGTTCATGGGACTGGCCCGCTGGGACACCTCGACCGAGCTTCTGAACCAGCCGAGCATGCAGGGCGGTGTCTTTGCCGTCCCCGATCCGTCCCTGACCGCGCAGTTCAACCAGCGTTATCTGGCCGCCCACGGCACAGAGCCGCACAAGCTGGCCGCGATTGCCTATGACGCGGTGGCGGTTGTCGGCGCGCTGGTCAAAACCGCGCAGGCCGAGGGGGCAACCGACACGTTTTCCGCCGCCCGCCTGACCGATCCGGGCGGGTTTATCGGGGTTAACGGCATCATCCGTTTCACGCCCGACGGGCTGAACGAACGCGGGCTGGCCGTTCTGAAGGTTGACCGTGGCGATGCCGTTGTTGTCGATCCGGCCCCGCGCAGCTTTGGTGGCTTGCTGGGGTATTGATCCGTGGCGTTCAATCCCGAAGATATTACAGTGGGGGGGCTTATCGGCTCCCCCGTTGATATTCTGGATCCGGCCGATCTGCGCCGGCGTCTGAAGGATGCGCTGTTCGACGCCAAAGACGCCACCGACATCCGTCTGAAACTGGTGGAGCTGCTGAAAGACGCCAACCGGACCGGCCGCGCCCGCATTGCCGAGGCCCTGCAAGCCGCCCCCTACGAGGCCCGCAACGCCACCCGCGCCTATACCTATCTGACGGACGAGATTGTCAAACTGACCGTCGAAACCGCCATGCAACACATGCACCCGCTGGCGAACCCGACCACCTCGGAAAGTATCTGCGTGATGGCGGTCGGGGGTTATGGCCGCGCCGAGATGGCCCCCTTTTCCGACGTCGATCTGCTGTTCCTGACCCCCTACAAGCAAACCGCCTGGGGCGAAAGCGTGATCGAAAGCATGCTCTACACCCTGTGGGATTTGCGCCTGAAGGTCGGCTATGCGACGCGCACGGTGGATGATTGCATCCGGCTGGGGCGGGACGACTTCACCATCCGCACCGCCTTGCTGGAAAACCGTTATCTGATCGGGGATCAGGCGCTGGCCCGGGATCTGCAGGACCGGCTCTGGAGTGATCTGTTCAAAAATACCGGTCCCGAATTTGTCGAGGCCAAGCTGGAAGAACGCGGCGAGCGCCACAAACGTTTCGGCGCCCGCTACGTCGTGGAGCCCAACGTGAAAGAGGGCAAAGGCGGCCTGCGCGACCTGCAAACCCTGTTCTGGATCGCCAAATACCTTTACCACGCCACCAGCCCCGAAGACCTGATAGCGGACGGGGTTTTTACCGCCGACGAATACCGCATTTTTGCCGATGCCGAGGAATTCCTCTGGACGGTGCGCTGCCATTTGCATCTGGTTTCCAACCGCGCGACCGAGCAGCTGACCTTTGACACACAGGTCGCCGTGGCCGAGGCGCTGGGCTTTCAGGACAGTGACGGCCGGCTGGGCGTGGAATTTTTCATGCAGGCCTATTTCCGCCACGCCACCAACGTTGGCGACCTGACCCGCATTTTCCTGACCGCGCTGGAGGCCCGCCACGTCAAAAAACGCCCCGGCTTCGGGCGCACCATCCTGAACGCCCTGTCCTTCGGGCGCGGCAAGGCCACCGAGGGGTATAAAATTGTCCATGGCCGGCTGGATATCGCGGACCCGGAGCATTTCTTCAAAGACCCCGTCAATATCCTGCGTCTGTTCGAGGAGGGGTTGCGCTCCGACACTTTGCTGCATCCCGACGCGATGCGGCTGGTGGCGCGCAATCTGCACCTGATTGACGACAAAATGCGCCACGACCCCGAGGCAAACCGGATTTTCCTCGATCTTCTGCTGTCGCACAACAACCCCGAACGGGCCTTGCGCCGCATGAACGAGCTGGGCGTGCTGGGTGCTTTCATGCCCGAATTCGAACGGATCGTGGCGATGATGCAGTTCAACATGTATCACAGCTATACGGTGGATGAACACACGATCCAGTGCATTTCCAACCTGTTCCAGATAGAGCAGGGCCTCTTGACAGAGGATCTGCCGATCGCCTCGCATATCCTTGAAAAAGGGGTGAACCGGAAGATCCTCTATGTGGCGCTGTTGCTGCATGACATCGGCAAGGGGCTGCCGCAGGACCACTCCATCATCGGTGCCGAAATGGCCCGTGTCATCGCCCCGCGGCTGGGGCTGGACAAGGCCGAAAGCGAAACGGTGGAATGGCTGGTGCGCAACCATCTGCTGATGTCCGATGTGGCGCAGAAACGCGACCTGTCCGACCCGCGCACGGTGCAGGATTTCGCCATCGCCATGGGCCGGCGCACCCGTCTGAAACTGCTGACGGTGCTGACGGTTTGCGATATCCGCGGCGTTGGCCCCGGGGTGTGGAACAACTGGAAGGCCATGCTGCTGCGTGATCTCTACAACCAGACCCGCGACGTTCTGCGCACCGGCGAGCCGGCCCACTCCGGCGCCGAGCGCGAGGCCGAGGCCAAAGCCGCCCTGATTGTCGCCCTCGGCGACTGGGACCAGGCCGATATCGATGCCGAAATAGCCCGCCACTACCGCCCCTACTGGATGGGTCTGGACACGGACACCCAGAAGGTTTTCGCCGAGCTGGCCCGCCAGATAGACCCCGCCACCCCCGTCAGCCGGATAGAGGCAGAGCCCGACCGCGACGCCACCCGCGCCTGTTTCGTCATGCCCGACCACCCGGGCATTTTCGCCCGTTTCGCCGGTGCGCTGGCGCTGGTCGGCGCGAATGTGGTGGACGCGCGCACCTATACCAGCTCCGACGGGCTGGCGACGGCGGTTTTCTGGATACAGGACGGGGACGGCCGCCCCTATGACAAAACCCGTCTGGAACGTCTGCGCAAGATGATAAACCGCACGCTGAAAGGCGAGGTGATCGCGCGCGACGCCCTGAAATCCAAGGACCGGATCAAGAAACGCGAAAGCGAATTCGTGGTGCCGAACCTTGTGGAATTCGACAACGCCGGCTCGGACTATTTCACGATAATAGAGGTGGACACCCGCGACCGCCCCGGCCTGCTATTCGACCTGACCCGCACGCTGACCGATTGCGGGGTTTCGATTTCTTCTGCAATTATCGCAACTTACGGGGAACAGGCCGTGGATACCTTTTACGTCAAGGACCTGTTCGGGCAGAAAATCCGCTCGCTTGAAAAACAGTCGATGATAGAGGGCCGCCTGCTGGAGGCCATCGAAAAGGCACAGGAAGGGGCCAGCGCGTGAACCGGAAAATCCGCCTGATCTCGGGGTTTCTGACCGTCGGCGGCTGGACGCTGGCCAGCCGGATCATGGGCTTTGTGCGCGACATGATGATCGCGGCGTTTCTTGGCTCGGGTCCGGTGGCAGAGGCCTTTCTGATCGCCTTTTCCCTGCCCAACATGTTCCGCCGTTTCTTTGGCGAGGGGGCCTTCAACACCGCCTTCATCCCGATGTTCGCCAAGAAGGTCGAAGACGGCAGCGACGCCAAAGCCTTTGCCGAGGATGCGCTCTCCGGTCTTGCCGGCATCCTCATCGTTTTCACCCTGCTGGCACAGGTCTTCATGCCGTTTCTGGTGCTTCTTATGGCCAGCGGCTTTGTCGAGGATGCGCGCTTTGACCTGACGGTGGATTTCGCCCGCATCACATTCCCCTACATCCTGTTTATCTCGCTTGCGGCACTGCTAAGCGGGGTGCTGAACTCCCTCGGGCGGTTTGCGGCGGCGGCGGCGGCGCCGGTGTTGCTGAATATCATTCTGGTAGGGGTGATGTTCGGGGCCGACCGGCTGGGCTATAACGTCGGGCGGGCGCTGGTCTGGGGCGTGCCCTTTGCCGGCCTCGCCCAGATGGCGCTGGTCTGGTTTGCGGCGGCCCGCGCGGGGATGCCCCTGCGTTTGAAATGGCCGCGCATGACGCCGGAGCTGAAGCGCCTTGCCATTATCGCCGCCCCCGCGGCGCTGGCGGGCGGGGTTGTGCAGGTCAATCTGCTGGTGGGGCGGCAGGTGGCCTCCTATTTCGACGGGGCGGTGGCGTGGCTGAATTATGCCGACCGTCTGTATCAGCTGCCGCTGGGCGTGGTCGGCATTGCCATGGGCGTTGTTCTGCTGCCGGATCTGTCGCGCCGCCTGCGGGCCGGCGATGCAACGGGCAGTCGCGACAGCATCAACCGCGCGGCCGAGTTCACGCTGTTCCTGACCATCCCGTCTGCCGTGGCGCTGGTGGTGATCCCGTTTCCGCTGGTCTCGGTTCTGTTCGAACGCGGGGCCTTCGGGGCGGCGGATGCCCATGCAACGGCGCAGGCGCTGGTGATTTACGGGTTTGGCCTGCCGGCCTTTGTGCTGGCCAAGGTGCTGTCGCCGGTCTATTTCGCGCGCGAGGACACAAAAACCCCCTTCCGTTTCGCCCTTGTGTCGATGGTGGTTAACGCCGTTCTGGCAATCGGTCTGTCCTGGAATATTGGCTATCTGGCGGCGGCGGTCGGCACCTCTGTGGCGGGTTGGGTCATGCTGGTGCTGCTGTGGCGCGGCACGCGGAAATTCGGCGCGGCGGCAGCGATGGACGCCCGCCTGCGCCATGTCCTGCCGCGTATTCTGGGATCGAGCCTTGTGATGGGGGCGGTGGTCTGGGGCGTGGCATTCGCTTTGCAGGACTGGCTGCACACGGCGGGGATCCGCACCCTGGCGCTGGCGATCGTGGTCGGGGCGGGTATGATGACCTATGCCCTGGCCGCAATGGCCAGCGGCGCGATGACCCTGTCCGACCTGCGCCGCTATATCCGGCGGGGCTAACGCTGACGCAGATAGTTGACCCAGCGGACAATCCGCGCCCGTCCGTCCGGCGCCAGAACAAAGGCCAGCCCGAATCCGACGACAAAGCCGGTCATATCCGCGGCCCATTCGTTGCCCCCGCCAAAGAAAACACGGTAAAATCCGCGCAGCCCCCCCAGCAGGGCAATCAGGCGAAAGGCCATCAACCGGTTTTCCCCCGTCGCGCCGGCCTGTAGCCACAACAGCCAGGTATAGGCCCCGATCAACCCATAAACCGCCGGATAGGCCCCGATCAGCATCCCGTTGCCGCCTGCCCCGATCAACCCGAAAACAAAGGCCCCCGCGATAGAGCTGGCGAAAAACAGTACCAGCACCGCGACGCTGTGGAAAACCTCGCCCACGGCCTTGCCGATGGCCAGGATCATTACCGTGGCAAAACCGGCGTGCATGGCGGAATAATGCACGAAGGGATAGGTGACGAACCGCCCCAGCGTGTTCCAGTCATAGGTGCGCGTTTGCAGCATATAATCGAAGACGTTGGTGAAAAACCCCAGCGCGCGCGCCAGTTCCTGCCGCCAGCCCACGGCCTCGGCCCCGCCAACGACTCCGGCGTTTCCCAGCTGCAAAACCACTTCGGTTCCGCCGATAACCAGCGCCAGAATAACGATAACCGGCGGCAGGGGATTAACGGGCGAGGCATTGGCATTCGGGTCAAACATCGGGGACTCCTGTTGACGGGCGGTGATACTATCGCGATAAGTCGCCCATAATTGCAACGAAAGTAAAGGAAGAATTGCCATGACGGAAGCGGTCCACACGCGTCGCGTCTTTTCCGGGATCAAGCCTTCGGGCGGATTGACCCTTGGAAATTACCTTGGTGCCATCAAACGGTTTGTCGATATGCAGGGGCAGGGTTTTGAAACCATCTACTGTGTCGTTGACATGCACGCGATCACCGTCTGGCAAGACCCGGCAGAGCTGAAGCACGCCACGCGCGAGCTGACGGCGGCCTATATCGCCAGCGGTCTGGATCCGGCGCAGTCCATCCTTTTCAACCAGTCGCAGGTCTCGGGGCATGCGGAGCTGGGCTGGATTTTCAACTGTGTGGCCCGTGTCGGCTGGATGAACCGGATGACCCAGTTCAAGGACAAGGCGGGCAAGAATGCGGAAAAGGTTTCGCTTGGCCTTTATGCCTATCCCAGCCTGATGGCGGCGGATATCCTGCTGTATCATGCAACCCATGTGCCGGTGGGCGAGGACCAGAAGCAGCATGTGGAATTGACCCGCGACATCGCGGCGAAGTTCAACAATGACTACAAGGTGCCGAACTTCTTCCCCCAGCCGGAGCCGATCATCGAAGGCCCTGCCAAGCGGGTGATGAACCTGCGGGACGGGACGAAGAAGATGTCGAAATCCGGCAACTCGGATATGGAGCGCATCAATATGACCGATGATGCCGCCACCATCGCCAAGAAATTCCGGAAGGCGAAAACCGACCCCGAGCCGCTGCCCGACAACCTCGACGATCTGGCCGGCCGGCCCGAGGCCCGCAATCTGGTGGATATCTACGCCGCCCTCTCCGACACCACGCCCGAGGCCGTGATCACCGAATTCGCCGGCGCGCAGTGGGGCCGCTTCAAGCCGGCGCTGGCCGATCTGGCGGTGGACAAACTGTCCCCGATTTCCATGGAAATGGCCCGTTTGATGGACGATCCGGCCGAAATTGACCGGATTCTGGCCGAAGGCTCGGAAAAAGCCCGCGCCATCGCGGAACCGATCCTGCAACAGACCTACGACATCGTGGGATTCGTGCGCGGGCGTTAGGGACCATCTGACGCACTCGTGATTTTACTTCTCCTGCATTACATGCAAAAACGTGAATGTAATGCAGGAGAAACCCATGAAACGAATTATTACCATATTGCAGGTGCTGGCCGTCATGCTGATCGCCGGAACTGCCGCCAATGCCAAGGTTGTGCAGATCACGCCGGACGTGGCCCGCGAAAAGGCCCTGGCCGGCGAGCTTGTCCTGATCGACATCCGCCGCCCCGAGGAATGGCTCCAGACCGGCTTGCCCGATGTCGCGATACCGGCCGACTTTACCCAGCGCGATTTCCTTCAGAAGCTGGCCGCCATCCGCACCCAGTCCCCCGATATCCCGCTGGCGTTCATCTGCCGCACCGGTAACCGCTCCGGCTATGTCACCGGCGAGCTGGAGAAAATGGGCTGGACGGGCATTATCGACGTTGTCGGCGGCATGGCCGGCTCTCCGGTGGATCCGGGCTGGGCCAAGCGCAAATTGCCGGTCCGCGCTGCCAATGCTCCGGTCAATCCGGCGGTAAAGATCACGCTGCCCTGACCGTCTGGCAACTGCGGTTGCAAAATACCGCAGTTGCACCCTTCGCGACTTTGGGCGAGTATGGCACAAAGCCAAACAGACGGAGCCAAAGAACATGCGTAAATTTCTGGTCGTTATGGACGACAGCCCCGAATTTCTGAACGCCCTGCGATTTGCCGCCATCCGTGCCAAGAAAACCGGTGGCGGGGTTGAAATCCTCGGCGTGATCGCCCCCGAGGAATTCCAGCACTGGATCGGTGTAGGCGAGGCCATGCGCGCCGAAGCCCGCGAACGGATCGAGGAACACTTCAAGGTATTTTCCAAGTGGATGAAGGAAAAAGAGGGGATCGAACCCGAACTTGTCATCCGCGAGGGTGAAAAGGCGACCGAGGTTCTGAACCAGATCAAGGAAGACCCCGAGGTCGGGATCCTTGTCCTTGGTGCCGGTGCCACGGGCGAGGGGCCGGGGCCGCTGGTTACCCAGCTTGTCGCGCGCCAGTCCGGCGATATGCGCGTGCCGATCGTGGTCGTGCCGGGGGCCTTGACCAAGGCCGACATCATCGCGGTCAGCTAGATAATCTCCATCGTCCAGCCGCTTTCCGTCGGGCGGAGCAGCACAGGTTCCGCGTTGGCCGGTGTGACCGGTTCCAGCCCCAGCTCTTCGGAAATCGGCCAGAACAC